>DATITY010000379.1:0-8718 GCA_035467235.1 Draconibacterium sp.
GATTTAACCAGCCAAAAGAGGCCGACGGTGATTATTTATGCCGAAGGAAATTATAAAATCAAAGTGGCATCGAGCCACTTTGATTTTAAGCCAAAAGAAGGCACTCTGGCTCATAATTGTCCGATAGAAATTTATTAAAAAATGAAAGTTAATAATTAGTTAAAAATGTCAACCTTATTTTGGGATCGACAACCAATGACCAGTGACCAATGACCAATGACCATTTTCCTGATTTAAAATCTTTCCTAAATGAAAAAGTGCTCAAATACAACCAGCCTTTTTTCATAGAAACCGACCCCATTCAGGTTCCAAAAAATTTTTCAGGTAAAGAAAACATTGAAATTGCGGCATTCTTAACAGCAACCATTGCCTGGGGAAATCGACTATCGATTATCAAAAACGCGACAAAACTAATGGCTTTGATGGACAATCAACCTCATGAATTTGTCTTGAACGCTTCAACTTCAGACTATAAAACACTCGAACATTTTGTACACCGCACTTTTAACGGCATCGACTGTGTTTATTTTGTCCGTTCATTAAAAAATATTTACCAAAATCATCACGGGTTACAATCAGTTTTTGAAACAGGATTCAGGAAAGGTAGCGAAATAAAATCTGCCATAATTGAATTTCACAATGTGTTTTTTGAAATCGGTGGTGAACGCAGCAGAAAGCATGTTTCGAATGTGGAAAAAGGTGCGTCGGCGAAGCGATTGAATATGTTTTTGAGATGGATGGTTCGTAATGATAAAAACCAGGTTGACTTTGGTTTGTGGGGTGGAATTCCAAAATCTGCATTGATGCTGCCACTCGATGTACATACCGGAAATGTTGCCCGTAAACTGGGTTTGTTGCAACGCAAATCAAACGACTGGCAGGCAGTTGAAGAAGTAACCCGGGCACTGCGTCAATTTGATCCCGCAGATCCCATTAAATATGACTTTGCACTTTTCGGACTCGGGGCATTTGAAAAATTTTAGTAAAATGTCTATTTTGGTATTCTCACTTCTCAGCACTTAATTTATCGATACTGAAAAAATGGGTAGAAACAACTATTTTCAATTTAAAAAGTTTAGAATCCTTCAGGAAAAATCGGCAATGAAAGTCAATACCGACGGGGTTTTGCTGGGAGCATGGACAAACCTGGAAGGAACCAAAACAGTTTTGGATATTGGTACTGGAACCGGTTTGATTTTGTTAATGATTGCCCAACGATCGGATGCCTTTATTACCGGGGTGGAAATTGAAAAAAATGCAGCGGAAGAAGCAGCACGGAATGTTTTAAATTCGGAATGGAGTAACCGGATATTAATTCAGCACATTTCTTTTCAGGATTTTGCATCAGCCACTCAACAAAAATTTGATTTGATTATTTCCAATCCACCCTTTTTCTCAAACAGCGTAAAAAATACAAACCCGCATTTGTCGATGGCACGGCACAATCACATGCTCCCTTTTACTGATATTATTAACGGCACTAAAAAACTGCTGAACGAAAAGGGAAAACTTTCGTTGATTTTACCCTTCGATTCGGCACAGGAGTTTATTGAAAAAGCCCGGCTGGAAAATTTATTTATAACCCGTTTAACCGAAGTAAAACCTTTCCCCGACAAAAAACCTAACCGTTGTTTAATGGAATTTGGAATGGAGCAACCTGTTATGCATAAAACAGTTATGTCGGTTTTCGATGAAACCGGAAAGGATTATTCGGATGAATTTAAAACGTTGGCCAGTGATTTTTATTTAAAGCTATAAAATTCAATGTTTAATAAAATATACCTTTGCATTGAACAATTGTATTAAAAATGGGTTAATTCTCGGGTAAAAGTGAAATAAAAAAGATACTTAAAAGTCTGATATTATTTAAACCACTATTTTTGCACAAAAATTTGAAAAGTACACCATGGAAATTGATATGAAGACAGAATTGCAGATTGATACAAATTATTACAAAGTTTTAGATTTAAGACAACTCACCGAAAATACATTTATTCTTTCGATGCCCAAAAGCCGCTTTAAATTTGTGGCAGGGCAACATATTTCGCTATCAATAATGGGCGATTACCAAAGTCGCGAATATTCGATATACAGTGCCGAAGAAGGTGAAAACCTGGAAGTGCTTGTCAAAGAGGTAGAGGGAGGTTATTTCTCGCCAAAACTGAAACATCTGAAAACCGGCGACATGGTTGAAGTTCACGGTCCGTTCGGGAAATTTGGTCTGGATGAAAAGAAACGAGATACTCACCAGCATGTATTTATTGCCAGCGGAACAGGAATTGCGCCTTTCCACAGCATTGTAAAAAGTTATCCGGAATTAAATTATAAGTTAATTCATGGTGTGCGTTATACAAACGAAGCATACGAAATTGAAGATTACGACAGAAAAAGATTTACGGTTTGTGCATCGCGTGACGAAAAAGGCGATTTTCATGGCAGGTTAACCGAATACCTGAAAAATGCTGAATTTGTAAAAAATACCTGTTTTTACCTGTGTGGAAACAGCGATATGATTTTCGATGCCATGGAAATCCTGAAAGCAAAAGGATTTGATCGCGAAAGTGTTACGGTTGAAGTTTATTTTTAATCATCTGATTGAATTGTCATTTCGACGTAGGAGAAATCTCTTTCACTTTTTTTATGATTTTTTATACTGAACATTATTTGTTGTTTAGTACTTTTCAGAAAAAATTAAATTCGATAACTTAAAATCAGATCAATCATGAAAAGTATTTTTGTAATTATTCTATCTGTAATGTTTTCTGTTACCACTTTTGCCGGTGTTCAAGACGGAAAATCGATTTTCAACGGTAAAAATCTCGATGGCTGGAAAATCCACGGCACCGAAAAATGGTATGTTCAGGATGGATTGTTAATTTGCGAAAGCGGTCCTGACAAAGGTTACGGTTACCTTTCAACTGAAAAAAATTATAACGATTTTGAACTCGAAGTTGAATTTCAGCAGGAAGCCAATGGAAACAGTGGTGTGTTTTTCCGCTCAACTTTCGAAGGGACAAAGGTTAGTGGCTGGCAGGTTGAAGTTGCCCCGCCAAACCACGATACCGGTGGCATTTACGAATCATACGGACGCGGCTGGCTGGTGCAAATACCTGATGAAAAGGAGAATATCCTGAAAATGGGTGAATGGAACAAAATGAAAATCCGTGTTGTTGGCGGACATGTCACCACCTGGCTCAACGGACAGCAAATGGTTGACATTACCGACGACAAAATTGCGCAGGGAAAAGGTGCGATTGCACTGCAGATTCACGATGGCGGAGGTATTAAAGTAAAATGGCGGAATTTGACGGTGAAAGAATTATAAGGCCTCTCCACAGCCCTCTTCAAGAGAGAAGAGGATAAGAAAAGATTAATGAATTCCATCTTTTTTAAAAACTGAAAAAGATGGAATTCTTTTTTGTACCCCTCTTTCTGAAGGATTAAGGGCGATTTATTTCTGGATGGAGTTAGGGGAGGCTTTCTCAATTTTATAATAGTGGAAAAACTCAATAATCGTAGCCCGCACCTGGTATTCCGACGAAAGGTAAGGCAACACATCCTGACTGTTAAACCAAATCATAAACGAATCGGCTTCCATTTCATTCATACCGGTTAGCATCATTACCTTTTCCTTGTTGTAATTTTGCGAGTGCATCTCCCAGTTTTTCTGCATCACCATTTCTTTTCTCACCTCGCGTTTACGTTTCTCTTTTTTACTGAGGTAATATTGCCAGTAAGAAATGGGATTGAAAAATGCAGCCAGAACCGGTGGTGCTTCATTAAATGCATCGCCGCGCAATTCGACAGGAACATTGCTGACTGAGCCGGTTTCGAATCCCAGGTCAACTTTGGGTTTGTCGCCTTCCACCCTCACTTCGCGGAGAGCATAATTCGAGGGCAACATCACAAAAGTAAGCGTGTTGTATCCGGTATAATTTGCGGGTACTTTTAGAATACTTCTTTCGAATCCGATGGAAGTAACAATTAAACTGTCGATATTTAACATTTCAATACTGAAAAAACCATCGGCATTGGTTGTGGTACCGCTGTGGGTACGGTTATTAAGAATATTGGCATACGGAACCGGTAAACTATCGCCGGCACTGATTATTTTGCCCTGTAATTTTATTAGGATCGGATCGATTAAATCAGAATCATCCTGCGCCCGGCCGGTTAAGGAAACACAAGCGAGAAACAAAAATCCAATAACCGCAACGATTCTCATCCAATGAATTTTATAATTTTTCAAAAATATGTAAAAGTTTGATGTTGAAGTTTGAATAACATTAATTAACAGGTATTTTTTCATGTATTAAGTTATTGATGAATGGCATTCCAATTTAACTTCGTTTTTAAAATCCGATTTTTATTTTTGAATTGACAGGGATCATTCCCCCGAATTCTGTATCAAAGTTGGAATTGATCTGGACATCAACATTGGTTTTTTTGAAACCGGCTTTCATCCCGGCGCCAATCTCCGATTGAATAAACATGGGGTTGTTGTGCATAAAAGGATCAAAATAATCAGCGGGTTTGTTAATTGGTTTAGTGATGTATTGTCCGTAAAAATATCCACTCAGCCAATCGTTAAAGCTATATTCCAGTGCTGCCCGAAAACTGATCTGGTAATTTGGAATGAACGGGTCAATAACGGTATTCTGAATTGCCAGTCCTGCGCCAAAATCAAAAGCCGTCCTTTTCCCGGTGCTCCATCGTAACTGATTGGTATAATGGGTAATATAGCCAAGTCCAGGCATTACTGTCTCAAATTTATTTTGAGAAATTGAGAAATTGTTGGTTGGGGTATTTTTGTGAATGAAAAATGCAGGATTGTAGTTTTCGAAAGCGGGGAAAGTGGTATTAAAATAAAGTGGTGTAACCATATATCCAGACTGGAAATTCAGTGAATTGTCAAGCAAGCCATATTTTTTTAACGTGACCGGTTCTTGTTTTATGGTATTATTCTGATTTTCTGTCTGGGCAAAAATCAGTTGGCAAAAAAGAACATGAACAATAACAAGTGCTGCTTTTTTTGGTATGCTTTGTTTTAACGGCATTTTACTATTTTATCTTAAGGTATGTTAACAGGCAAACAATCTGCTTTAATTGAATGTAATTCAAATGTAGAGGAATATATTTTTCGCAAAACCAGGTTAAACTTATTTAACATAGGTTTTAACATGTTTTAAAGAACGGGGGTTATCTCAAGGTAAGGTTTCTGGTTCTTTTCAGATCTTGTTTAGCGAATACTGGTTTTGCAATCATCAGATTTTTGATTCCTGTTTGAACTGGAAACTGATTTTTATGTAAGTTTGACAATGCACGTCACTAAAATTTAACTTATGAAAACAATTACTCTCTCTTTCCTGATTTTTCTAGGTCTTTATCTGGCTGTTCCCGCTTCAGGGCAAACGCTTAAAGAAATTATGACCAACCAGGTTTCTTTACCCAACGGATGGAAACTCTCACCTGTAGGAAAAACGTTACCTCTTGGTGATTTACCCCTGAATATGGCAGTTCATCCTTCTGGCAAAATACTTGCAGTTACCAACAACGGGCAAAGTGTTCAGAGCATACAACTGATTGATCCTGTCAGGATGAAGACTCTTGATTCCATTGTAATTGCTAAAGGATGGCTGGGATTAACATTTTCAAAAGACAGAAAATACCTGTACGCATCGGGAGGAAATGACAACTGGATAATGCGTTATGAGGTGAAAAACAACAAATTGATTCCGTTTGACACACTTGTGATTGGAAAACCATGGCCGGAGAAAATTTCCATTGCCGGAATTGCTGTTGACGACAGGCAGCAATTGCTTTATACGGTTACGAAAGAGAATAATTCGCTTTATGTGTTTGATTTAACGCAAAAGAAGGTTCAAAAACAAATTCCATTGGGTGGAGAAGGATATGCGTGTTTGTTGTCGAATGATGGCAATATGCTTTATATTTCCTGCTGGGGCTGCGACAAAGTCATTCTGTATGACACCCGTCGCCAGGAAACTACAGGCTGGATTCCGGTTGGAGACAATCCGAACGACATGTGCAGCACCCGTAACGATAAATTTCTGTTTGTGAGCAATGCCAACGACAATTCGGTTTCGGTGATTTCGCTGGAGCAAAAAAGGGTGATTGAGATTTTAAATTCTGCGCTTTATCCCGACTCTCCTTCCGGTTCAACGGCCAACAGTCTGGCTTTAAGCGACGATGAAAAAACGTTGTACATCGCCAATGCCGACAACAACTGTCTGGCGGTTTTCGATGTCAGCAACCCGGGAAAAAGTTTCAGTAAAGGATTTATTCCGACAGGTTGGTACCCCACCTCTGTGCGGGTTGTTGGAGAGACCATTTTTGTGGCAAACGGAAAAGGACTTTCATCAAAGCCAAATCCATACGGTCCCAGCCCCGAAAGTGAAAAAGAAAGGGTGGAGCGACACAAGGATCTGGCTGACAAAAACATGAAAGTTCAATATATAGGTGGGTTGTTCTCCGGCACATTACAGTCAGTTGAAATACCGGATGCAAAACAGCTTGGTATTTATTCGCAGTCGGTATTTAAGAATGTTCCGTATAACAAAGAAAATGAGATGATTTCGTTGGGAGAAGAAGGAAATCCAATTCCAACAAAGGTTGGCGAATCATCACCCATAAAATATGTTTTTTATATCATCAAGGAAAATCGCACTTACGACCAGGTTTTGGGTGATATGCCCGAAGGAAACGGCGATACAAGTCTTGTGCTTTTTGGGAAAGATGTAACACCAAATCAACATGCATTGGCCAAACAATTTATTTTGCTCGATAATTTTTATGTTGATGGTGAAGTCAGCGCCGACGGACATAACTGGACAATGGGAGCGTATGCAACCGATTACCTGGAAAAGAACTGGCCAACCAGCTACGGGAGCCGCGGTGGCTCATATCCCGGAGAAGGAAGCCGCGAAATCGCCAACAACAAAAATGGATTTCTTTGGGATTTTTGTAAACGATATGGTGTTTCTTACCGCAGTTATGGTGAGTTTATTGGTGACGATCAATTGCCAAATATTCCCGCTTTGAAAGATAATTACTGTGAAAATTATGTTGGATGGGATATGTCAATTCGCGACACCGTAAGATTTCGCTGGTGGAAACAGGATTTTGAAAAATTAATGGCCACAGGCAAAGTTCCGCAATTCAACAGTATTCGTTTTGGCAACGACCATACCGAGGGACTTAACGTTGGCAAACCAACTCCAAAAGCACATGCTGCCGACAACGACCTTGCCGTTGGTATGTTTGTCGAATACCTTAGCCATTCTTCCATTTGGAATGAAAGTGTTATAATTATTCTGGAAGACGATGCTCAGAACGGACCCGACCATGTTGATGCACACCGGTCAACCGCATACGTTGCAGGTGGTTTTGTAAAACAGGGTTTTGTTGACCATACCATGTATTCCACCTCATCGGCTTTGCGAACCATTGAATTAATACTTGAATTGCCGCCAATGACCCAGTACGATGCAGCAGCCGAACCTCTGTGGCGTTGTTTTGATAAAAACGCCGGTCATCCGCCTTTTAAAGCGCTTCCAAACCTGGTCGATTTGAACCTGAAAAACACCCGCGAAACAGCAATGTCGCGTTTAAGTGAGACATTTGATTTCAGTAAGGAAGACCGCGTTCCCGACGATTTGTTTAATAAGGTGATTTGGGCGGCAATAAAGGGAATGGACAGCCCGTGTCCGGCACCGGTTCATGCGGCGTTTTTTACAAAAGAAATGGAGGAAGAAGAGGATTGAAAGATTCCAGCGGCATCACATGTGTATAGAAGATAACTTCATTTTAAGTATGAAGAGGAATTAAAGATTGATATTGTTCCTTTTGATTTTCAGGATGAAACAACCTCGCTTAATTACTATTCAGAACTATTTTGGATAAAGTGAAATGATTTTGGATCAACAGCCAAAATGTAGTAAAAAGGCCAGTTGGGCATACCCAACCAGCCTTTTTAAATATTTGTAATTCAATAAATTAATACTGTTTTACTGTAACGCAATTTTTGTGTTTCCTTTGGTTGTGTTTACAATGTAAATTCCGTTTTTCAGATTAACCCTGAAATTTCCATTATAAGCCGGACCTTCGGCAACTTTTCTTCCAACCAAATCGAATACCTTTACATTACCCGAATAGTTCGAAATTCTTATTTCGCCATTGGAATAATAAGCATGAATTTCAGATTTGATAACAGGTCTGCTTATTCCGGTTGTTGTACTTACAAATTTGAAATCATCCATGTACAGGGTGTGCTCAACGTTGTCAGCAGTATTTTGCTCAAAGAAAATTCCTTTTACAACATCTTTTGCAGTAAATGCAGCGTCAGCAGCCCAAACATCGGCAAGAGAAATGTTTACTTCGGTCCATGTATTGGCTACCAGGTCAGCATCAACATAATCGGCAAGCATCAGTTTCCCCGATTTGTTGGGGTTACCAGTGTGCGATTCGAGGAAGAATTTCGGCAAAGCTGTTTTGGCCAAATCTTCAGGTGAATAAATCCAGAATTTCAGTGTTTTCATTGAAGTTAAATCGAATGACTTCCAGTTAAGGGCAGCTACCAAAGCCATCCATGAACCAGCTTCGGCTGATTTCCATTGAATTTTCAGTGCGTTTGGACCGCTTTTTACCGGAGAAGTTACAGCGGGAAGTTTATCGCCATCGGGTAATCCGGCTGCCTGC
>DATITY010000380.1:0-5460 GCA_035467235.1 Draconibacterium sp.
CGGGCATATTGTCCGCGAAGCAAATGGTAACGAAGATCCGGGGCAACGCTGGATTGACATTACCGGCACTCAGGGTGGAAAACTTTCAGGATTGACAGTGATTAATGATGCAAAATATGGTTACAGCGTGCATGGAAACGACCTGAGAATTTCTGTGGCAAGAGCTGCAGTTTTTGCGCACCACAACCCGAAAGTGCTCGATATGAATGCCGAATATTACTGGATGGACCAGGGAATTCAGACTTTCAGGATGAAGCTTGTGCCGCACACCGCAAACTGGAAAGATAACAACATTGCCCGAATTACTGAAGAATTTATTTCACCGGCGGTTGCCATTTACCAGGGAATTCATGGTGGCAAACTGCCAAAATCGGGTTCCTTTCTTTCTTGCGACAAACCCAACGTAATTGTCACAGCGGTAAAACAGGCCGAAGTAACCAATGATATCATCATTCGTTGTGTTGAAACCAGCGGTGCTGCAACCGAAGCAAAAATCGACCTGAAATTTGCCGGAACATCATGGAATGGCAGTTTCGGACCATGCGAAATAAAAACTCTCAGGCTAAACCAAAAATCGAAACAAATAAGAGAGGTGGATTTGCTTGAAGCTTAAAACAGAACAGAATTATTCAGTAAAAAATAAATAGAGAATACAGTGAAAAAAGAACTTCTTCAAAAAATTATCGACGACATCAAATCGGTGAAAATTGCCGTTCTGGGCGATTTTTGCCTTGATGCCTACTGGTTTATCGACGAGTCGAAAAGTGAAATTTCCATCGAAACCGGACAGATGACGCGCCCCATCAAACAACAAAGATATTCGTTGGGAGGCGCCGGAAATGTTACTAACAACATCACTGCCATGGGAGTACAGGATGTTCGGGCGTTTGGCGTAATCGGCCCCGATCCGTTTGGAAATGAGATGATTAAAGTGATGAAACAAAATGGTGTCAATCCAAAAAACCTGCTGATTCAGGAAAAAGACTGGTCAACGCACGTTTATACGAAGCCGTATGTGGGTGATACCGAGCAAAGCCGCATCGACTTTGGAAATTTCAACAAGCTTTCGAAACACACAGCCGACAAGCTCATCAATAACCTGGTGGCCGAAATTCCCGAAGTGGATATTATCATTATCAACCAGCAGGTTTTGTCGGGTATTCATACCGAATATTTCAGAAAGCAGATTACACAGGTGATTCAGCGATTTCCTGAAAAAATATTTATTGTTGACAGCCGCAATTACAGCGCATCTTACGAAGGCGCCTACCGGAAAATGAACGACACCGAGGCAGCCATTTTAGGAGGTTACAAAAAAGATGCAAACGATGTGGTTTTGTATTCCGAAGTAAAGGAAGCAGCCATAAGCCTGTTTAAACGATTTGGAAAACCACTATTTATTACCCGTGGCGCGAGAGGTTCGTTAATTGTAAACGAGAATGGAATTTCAGATATACATGGCCTGATGATTATTTCGAAAGTTGACCCGGTTGGGGCTGGCGACAGTTATTTGGCAGGTGCTGCTTCTGCTCTGGCCGCGGGTTACAGCATGGAAATAGCTGCTGAAATTGGTTCGTATGTGGCCGGTGTTACCGTGCAAAAGCTTTTCCAGACCGGAACCGCCAGTCCCGAGGAAATTCTGAATATTGGTGCCGACCCCGATTTTGTTTACAGTCCCGAACTGGCCGAAGATATCCGTCATGCAAAATACTGGAATGGTACTGAAATTGAAGTCATTAACGAATGGAAACAGCCGCTGAATATTAAACATGCCATTTTCGACCACGACGGAACAATTTCAACCTTGCGCGAAGGCTGGGAACACATCATGCAACCCATGATGATGAAAGCGATTTTGGGAAAACAATTCCAGGTTGCGGATGAGGCGCTGTACCACAAAGTGCATTCACGTGTTATTGATTTTATCGATAAAACCACAGGAATACAGACACTTGTACAAATGAAAGGGCTTGTTGAACTGGTGAAGGAATTTGGTTTGGTGCCAACCGACCAGATTCTCGATGAATTTGGTTACAAGGAAATTTACAACGATGAACTGCTGAAAATGGTAAAAGTACGTGAGGTAAAACTATCGCGCGGAGAACTTTCACTCGAAGATTTCACATTGAAAAATGCCGTTTTGCTGCTCGAAAAATTGTTCAATGCAAGGGTGAAATTGTACCTGGCCAGTGGAACCGACGAGGAAGATGTGAAAAATGAAGCCCGGATTCTGGGTTACGACCATCTATTTGAAGGCGGAATTTACGGCGCTGTGGGCGATGTAACCAAGGAAGCGAAGAAAATTGTGCTCGACAGGATTCTGGATACCATCGGTGATTCAGCAAATGGACAGGTGGCAACCTTTGGTGATGGCCCGGTTGAAATTCGCGAAACCCGCAAAAGGGGAGGATTAACCATCGGAATTGCCAGCAACGAGTTAAAACGCTACAGCCTGAACGAAAGCAAACGTTCGCGGCTTATCAAAGCGGGTGCCGATATCATCATTCCCGATTTTTCGCAACTGCCAAAACTGCTGCAACTATTAAATATTCCGGTATAAACAAATCCAGAATCAAGTATCCAGAATCAAGTATCTAAAAAACAGAAAATGCCATATCCAAAATTCGACCGTAACCTGCTCGATGTTAAGCAACTGGCAAGCAGAAAGAACAAAGTTTACATCGAAAAAGACCATATTCCGGTTACCGAACCACCCAAAAACCTTTCAGAAAAAGGAATCGGACTAATTGAAAAAACCGCCCAACGCATCAGAAAGGCACGTTCGCTGAACCGTTCGGTGATGCTAACTTTTGGCGCTCACACCATTAAAAACGGTATGGCTCCCACGCTCATTGCACTGATAAAAGAGGGTTGGGTTACGCATTTGGCCACCAACGGCGCCGGAATTATTCACGACTGGGAATTTGCTTTCCAGGGAAAATCAAGCGAGGATGTGCGCGAAAATGTCAATCTGGGGCAGTTTGGAATCTGGGACGACACAGGTTTTTACATCAACCTAGCACTGGTTGCCGGCGCTTTCGAAGGACTTGGCTACGGCGAGGCAGTCGGGAAAATGATTCATACCGAAGGGTTGGATATTCCTGAGCTTTCGGTTTTGTACGCCACGGCCCGTCAGAAAATGGAAACCGAACCGGCAACCGCTGCGGCAGCTATCGATTTTGCAGGAGTCATCAAACATTTCGGACTGAAACCGGGACGGATGCATATTCCGTATCCGCACAAACAATATTCAGTGCAGGGAAATGCTTATGCCACGGGAATCCCGTTTACCGGGCACCCCATGTTCGGGCACGATATTATTTACAACCACCCGATGAACCACGGCGCATCCATTGGACGAACTGCCGAAAACGATTTTCTGGCTTATGCAAAAAGTGTGAGCAATCTCGAAGACGGAGTATATCTTTCTGTGGGTTCGGCAGTAATGTCGCCAATGATTTTTGAGAAGTCGCTGTCGATGTCACAAAACCTCGAAATTCAGCGGGGCAGCCACATCGACAGGCATTACATGCTGATTGTGGATTTGGCGGAAGCGGAGTGGGACTGGTCGAAAGACGGGGAGCCACCGATGGAGAACCCGGCGTACTACCTGCGCTACTGCAAAACATTTAACCGGATGGGTGGCGAAATGCACTATCTCACCGCCGACAACCGCGACTTTTTATTGGCTTTGTATCAGCAATTGCAGAAATAAAATAAGATGTTTTTGGGTTGATAGGCCTGAAAGGCCGACATATTTCAGCCCGGGGCAAACGACGTAGGAGTGTCGCCCCGGGTTGTGGAACAGAGCCGGAATCCGTCCGCGAGATGGCCAGGAATGAAAAAACCCGCTGTTTCGGACGGAATAGAATCAATAGTTATTTGAAAAACGTTTTTAGCCCTTTCGTCCGAAATAGCTTTTGCATATTGAAATACGGCATTGCGCGGACGAATTTGATTTTTCATACTCAACCCCGGGCGTTACCCGGGGCTATTATAATTCTTCCCTGACAAAGAAGTTAGATATTGCAAATAGAAAAATAATTGAAAAATTAGTGAATATCACAGCGATGAATATTAAATCAACCATTTTAATCCTCTTCATTTTTGGATTAACTCCAATTTCTTTTGCCCAGCAACCCCGTGACGGCCGTCTGTTACAGGGCGAGGCCTGGCAATCGTTTGTTCCGGTAGAAAAAGCCGATTTTTATGTGGCTGAAAATGGAAACGACGCCTGGTCGGGAACGCTGGCTGAACCCAATAGTTCAAAATCCGACGGTCCTTTTGCCACGTTGAAAAGAGCACAGGAAGCCGTGCGTGACCTGAAAGCCAAAGTCTATTTTCCAAAAGACGAGCCGGTGGAGAAACGATGGATTGGTTCGCCGCACCCTTTTGGTCGCGGGAAAGACATCACGGTTTACATCCGCAAAGGATTCTATTCTTTGTCGGAGCCGTTGGTTTTCTCAGCTACTGATGGCGGTGAACGGGTGGAAACCAACCTGCCAACCGGTGCTTTTGAATATCATAAGTTGCGCGACCATTATGTTACTTACGCAGCTTATCCGGGCGAAAAACCGGTAATTTCGGGAGGCAAAAAAGTGTCGGGGTGGAAAAAGAACGGTAACGTGTGGACAGCATCTTTTGATGCCGACACCGTGCAAATGCTCGTGGTGAATGGCAAACGGCAGGTACTGTCAAGAACGCCCAACACTGGTTATTTTGTGCCGCCGGCTATTTCAGCAACCACGTCTGAATTGTATTTCAGAAAAGGCGAAATCGAAAACTGGGAGAACATGGCCGGCAACCGCGTAGTGATGCTGCTTCGCTGGCACACCGGCATCAACAGCATTCTTTCGGTGGATGAAAAAAAGGGAGTGGCAACTTTCAAATCGCCCCAGGAAGGCGTTGTAATTGTTCCGCCCAGATATTACGTTGAAAATGTAAAAGCCTTGCTGGATGCACCCGGCGAATGGTATTTCGATAAAAACACAAAGGAAATCAGCTATTTTCCGGCAGAAGGAATCAGCAATCCCAACGATTTTTCATCCGAAGTTCCGGGTATAAGCGAACTTGTGAAAGTATCAGGAGAAATGGCAAAACCTGTGCGCAACCTTCGGTTCTACGGACTGACTTTTGAAGGTGCGACTCCCGGAAGCAGCGCCATCAGTTTTGAATATGCCCACGCCTGCGAAATGGCCCGGGGTGAAGAACGTTCGTGTAGCGGAACAGGGGTTTACGTTCACAAAGGATGCTACCAGACCCGCATTTTTGAAAACAGGTTCGAAACCCTTGACAATGGCGGAATTTACGTAAACGGACCCAACAAACCGGGCGATGGACGTGACATCATTCGCGAAACACTCATTACAAAAAACCAGTTATTCGATTGCGGCGGCATCAACATTTATGCGCAGTATTCGCTGATGACCACCATTTCGTACAACTACATCACCAAAACCC
>DATITY010000381.1:0-4654 GCA_035467235.1 Draconibacterium sp.
TCCTGTCCTGGTAAGTGGGAAAACCAATTTCGGAGAAATTTTTTATCAACGCCTGTGAAAGGCCAATTTCTTTAGATTCTTTTTGAAGAAGATCACGCTGTTCTTTTGTGAAACTGTTCAATGATAAACAGCCGAACAAAATAATAGCAACTAATTTTTTCATGTGTTTATAATTTTTTATTGATTAGTTTTTATCGTCAGTTCTACTTTTTTAAGCTGGTTTAATTCCCTGATCACTTCATTTTCAACCTCCAACCAGTGAAAATAACGGTTGCCACCGTTGTGGGTGTAATGCATCAAAGGCATGGGCTGATAAACCGGTTCGGTAATGATAACCAACTCACGCCAGTTTTCAGCAGCTTTTTCAAGATTTTGAACTGCATTTTGATGGAACTCCTTTTCACCGGTATTCACATATTTCTGATAATCAACCGCAGCGCGCAATTTACAGGAGAAGTAAAGTCCAAGTTGCGACCACGTACGAATGTCGGTAACTTCATGCAGCAAGTCCGTATTTTTTCCGGGATCAATGTTTTCAACCTCTGCCAGCGCTTTCAGGCAAAACGTTTCCACCGAATCGGCCAGTTGAACCGGGGTAATTTTACCTTCAACCGGTTTTTCACCGTTGGCCAAAAATTCCTGAATGCTGAGATAAGTTGGGTCCATTGGTTGTTTGGCGGCCATTTCAGCAAGTGGAATCAGTTTTACCTCGTTATTTACAAGCGTTAAAAATCCTTCAGAATACAAGGTAAAATCCCAGGTGGCATTCCAGTACGATGCAATTACCAGCGGCACCCGGCTTGCTTTTTCCTGTGCTCTGAACAACTGTTTTCCTAAGCCTGGAAACCGGTTTTCAAAAGCCTGCTCAAAAATCGCATCCGAAATCTGCGGGTTGTACATGATGCGGCCCCAGGTTTTGTAAAACATCCACTGCCGTTCGAAAGCATATTTCCATGTTGTACCCGGAAGCGAAGTAATGTAATCTTTGGCTGGGATATAACACTCTGAACCAACATAATAACCATTTACAAAAGGTTGGGCATTTTCAGCAATGTGTTTACGAATAAACTCAGGCTGACCCCAGCGCAGCACAAAAAAGTCTTCGTTGCGCATCATCCACGCCAGCTTGTAGTTGTCGGGCAGCGGGTTCCAGTAAGTATCGGTGATTTCGCCACCGTGTACTTTTACCAGTTTTGGAGTCGAATGGGCGTGCGACCAGTTAAACTTCAATTCGGTGTTAATGGGATTGATAAAACAACTCAGCGTGTCGAGCGTGCGACGGGTCATCTGTTCCATATCAACCGATGTTGAACCGCCGCTTCCGGTATTGGCGGAAAAAGGAATCCGGTGGATGAATTTGATTTTTCGCGACGCATTTCTTGCACCCTGCACAATACTTTCCAGCAGCCATTTTTCGCGCTCTTCGGGTGTCATTCCGCCCATTCCTTCGCCCAGTGAAATTGCCAGTCCTGTTAAATCGGGATACGTATTAATTACTTCGCGCACACATTCACGCATATAATCTTTTACAATTTCCGATGTATCTCCCTGTGGTATAAAGTATTCGTTATTGATACAGTATTCGGCCACACCGTGTGCCTTAGCAAATTCGGGCGAAACAAAAATGTTCCAGTTGACGATGTAAGTTTCAATGCCCCTGTTTTTTGCCTCTCTGAAAATGTACTCCCAATACTTTTTCCAGCCGGCCATTTCCTCGTCTGTCAAACCGCAGGCTTCGGGATATTTTTGTGTTTTTACCATTAAATGAAACGGGTGCTGGCTCCAGAGTGTGAGTTTGTTAAAACGGTTTTCGGCCATCATATCGAGGAATTCGTGCCAGAAGCTGGTGTCACGCACGGTTTCGGAATGTAGTTGCAGAGATTCACCATTGCGGTATGACATCCACGGCAGATTAAATTTTATAGCCCGGAAGGGAATCGTCGGTGATTCGCGCCTGCTTTCGATAGTTTTTTGCCCACTTTCAAGTTGTTCCCTGATATCTAACAATCCGTACATTACACCGGTTGCATCTCCGCCAGTCACGGTTACTGTTTTGTTTTCAATACTGATTTGAAAAGCTTCCGGTTGAAACTGAACAGAATCGATGGCAGTTTGAATTTCGAAATCGGGATTTGTGCTTACAATACTGATTTTTCCTGACTGGCTCAAATTCTGCAATTTTTCTATTCCCAGTTGAACCTGTGGAATATTTGATTCAACAGACAACTGAATCCGAACAACATCTTTCTGGCATGAAACAATTAGAGATGCCAGAAATAGCACAAGAAATAAATT
This sequence comes from Draconibacterium sp., assembly GCA_035467235.1. Taxonomy (GTDB): domain Bacteria; phylum Bacteroidota; class Bacteroidia; order Bacteroidales; family Prolixibacteraceae; genus Draconibacterium. The sequence continues at coordinate 2,296 of DATITY010000381.1, forward strand.
AGTTAAAGTTTTACAATTCATGTTGTTAATAGTTTTAAAATCCTGTTGCACTTAAACTAAAACTGTATTTGCCTGAACCCAGTGTTTGAGATTCTTTTTCCTTGCCTGGCAAAATGATTGTAGCAGTTGTATTTACGGGAATTTCAAATTCATACTTAAAATTTTCGCCTTCAATTTTCCACGCCGATTTTATTGTGCCGTACATCGTTTGATGTTCAGCCGCAGCATGGGTTAAGCCGCCGCCGGGATGTGGCTCCAGATAAAAATGTTTGTAGCCGGGATTTTTCTCATCTATTCTGATTCCGGCAACATAGGTATAAAGCCACTCGCCGATTGCACCGTAAGCGTAATGGTTGAAACTGTTCATGCCCACCGTTTGGAAAGTACCGTCGGGTTTCTGGCCGTCCCAGCGCTCCCAGATGGTTGTGGCGCCCTGCGTTACCGGGTACAGCCACGACGGGTATTCTTTCCGGTTCAAAAGTAAAAATGCAAGTTCTTCGTAACCCTGATTCGACAAGGTTTTACACAACAAAGGAGTACCCACAAATCCGGTGGTGAGATGCCTCATTTTCCTTACATCTTCAGCAAGATATTTTGCAGCGGCCGGAATCAGGTTTTCAGGAAGTAAATTAAAGGCAAGAGCCAGTGAATAAGCGGTTTGTGTATGCGAAATCAGGCGGCCAGCCGGAGTTACAAACTCGCCAATAAACGCTTTTTTAATGTTTTCTGAAAGGGCCGCATATTTTTTTGCCTCTTCATTTTTGCCAATAATCCGTGCAATTTCTGCAAGTAAACCACTTGAGTATTTGTAATAGGCCGTTGCAATCAAATCCTTCTCTGTGGTAGCCCCCGTATAACTCGAACTTGTTGAGGCAAAAGCCAGCCAGTCGCCATAATGTTTGTCGTCTGTCCACAGAAAATCATCGCCTGCCCTGCCAGTCATGTAATCCACCCAACATTTCATGCTGGCATATTGTTCTTCCAAGATTCTTTTATCTCCGTAAGACAAGTACATGGTCCACGGAACAATAATCGCCGCGTCGGCCCAGGCAGTTGAACCACCCCGGCCATTTCGCACATCGGGAATTACATCGGGAACTTTTCCATCCACCGTTTGATCGGCAGCCAAATCCTTCAACCATTTGGTGTAAAAAGCCGAAACATCGAAATTGAAAGCTGCGGTTGGCGCGAAAACCTGCGCATCGCCAGTCCAGCCGAGCCGTTCATCACGCTGCGGACAATCGGTTGGCACATCAAGAAAGTTGCCTTTTTGCCCCCATTGTATGTTGCTTTGTAACTGATTAATGAGTGAGTCGGAACAGGTAAACGTTCCGGCAGGTTTCATATCTGAATGAACTACAACTCCTGTAATCTGATCTAATGTTGGTGTTTCATGAAAACCTTCAAGTTTAACAAACCGGAAACCATAAAATGTGAAATACGGCTCATAAATTTCCTCGCCTTCGCCTTTCATAATGTACGTTAATGTTGCTTTAGCAGTGCGCAGATTGTCGGTATAAAAATTCCCTTCCCTGTCCAAAACCTCAGCAAATTTCAGGGTGATTTGGTCGCCTTTTTTACCTTTTACTTTCAGTCTTACCCAGCCCACCATATTTTGACCCATATCAAAAACTATTTCGCCTTTGGGTGTAACCAACGATTTCACGGGTTGAATCTCCTCAATCGCTTTTACCGGAACGCCGCGTTGTGCCACCAAAATATTGTTGGAATGAGAAACAACCGAAACATTTTCCCATTTGCTGTCATCAAATCCCGGTAGATTCCAGCCGGGCATTTCTTTGCGGGCATCGTAAATTTCGCCATTGTAAATGTCAGATTCGATGATTGCACCCGTGGTTACTTTCCAATCATTTCCTGTGGTTACCAATTCCGATGTGCCATCGGTATAACTGATATGAAGCTGCACCAGCAAAGCCAGTTTATCGCCATAATAATAAATGTTTTCCCTTTTATTTCTTCCGATTGTGCTTCTGTACCAGCCATCGCCCACAATTGCGCCTATCGAGTTTTTCTCTTTCAGCAACGAAGTAATATCGTAAACCTGGTACTGAAGACGCTTATTGTAGGTCGTCCAGCCGGGTGTAAACAAATCGGTGCTCACCTTTTCGCCGTTCAGAAATAACTGATACAGGCCTTTTGAGGTAACATATACCCGCGCAGATTTCACCTTTTTTTTAACCGGAAATTCTCTTCTGTAATAATGGGAAGGTTTTGATTCGGCTGTTTCCAACTCGTTTGCCTTTGAAATCCAAGAGGCTTTCCATAAACCGGGGTTCAGAATTCCCATTTCCCAAAAGGCAGGTTTGCTCCAATCTGAAACCTTATTGTTGCTGTCCCA
>DATITY010000382.1:0-2204 GCA_035467235.1 Draconibacterium sp.
ACAAATTTAAACCCTCTTTTTACCAGGTCTTTGGAAATTTCATCTGAAAGTGGCGTTTTTGCCGGAAGTTCTTTCAGGTCGGTAAAAGCATTTACAACCGGTTTAAAATCAACAAAATTCCAGATATAACTGTCGAAGCTGCCAAACTCCTTTTGTATTGCGAGAAAACGCCGGGCATTATTTACACACGCGGTAATTTTCATTTTATTCCTGATAATCGATTTATCCTGAATCAATTCTTCTATTTTTTGTTCATCATAACCGGCAACAATTTCAGGGTCGAAATGGTCGAAAACTTTTCTGAAACCTTCGCGTTTGTTGAGTACAATTTGCCAGCTCAGTCCGGCCTGAAATCCTTCGAGAACAAAGAATTCAAATAATCTCCTGTCGTCATGCAGCGGCACTCCCCACTCTTCATCGTGGTATTGAATCATCAGTTCATTACTGGTACTCCAGTTACATCTTTTGCACATTATGTTTTTGCATTAAAAGTTTCATAAAAATAACTATTCCCAAACAGTTTTGATTCTTATTTGACTATTTTCGAATTAAAATAAGAAAGAAATGTAAGATGAAATATCGACTTTGGATGATATTTTCAGACATTCATAAAAAAAGAATTGCTGAAAAATTCTGTTTTGGACAATATTGTAAAACGGATAATTCAACTCCATAAAATAAAAAGTTCAATCCTGAAATCAGGATTGAACTCTATTATTTTCAGGATACTAATTAAAGTTAAAAGATCATTCCGTAAACTTGTTCAACTGAAACATCCTTTTTTTCATTTCCACCCATTTGCCATTCAACTATAAAATTCTGGCTGTTAAGTTGTTTAATTTTTTGGGCGAAATTTAAAAAAGGATTATGACGTGAACGAAGTTCACCTGTAAATCTGTAATCGATTTTCCCTTCTGTTTTCATAATCATTAATTATACGTCCGACAAATAACATTACGGTTTAAAGCATCTGTTTGTTGTCTCAGTCAACCCGATTTAAATGTTTTTAACTTTTTTTAATACAACATAGTTTATTGCCACAATAGTTAAATAAAATTAATCAAAGCAGAAGCTAAACAGGAAAATGCTATTTTTGTCAGCTTAGTTAAAAAAGAATGAAACGAATCATTTTACTATTTTTTTTATTTGCCCTGTTTTTGCAGGCGGAAGCGCAAATGAACATCGATCATTATATGAGGGTTGGTCAAACGCGCACGCAAATTGGAAACTACACAGGTGCCATTGAATATTTCAACATTGTTTTACGATTTAAACCTCACCTGGCCGAAGCCTATTTTTACCGTGGAATTGCCAAACACCAGCTCGAAGATTACCGTGGCGCAATAAACGATTACAACACTGCCATCGATATAAAGCCCTATTATCCGCAGGCATACACCAACAGGGGAATGGCTTACCACAACCTCAAGAATTACAAAAAAGCGATTGCCGATTATAACAGGGCTCTGGAGTTTGACCCCGAAAATGAAAATATTTACAATAACAGGGGAATTGCCAAACTTTCGCAAAAAAATATTGAAGGCGCCATTGAAGATTATAATATGGCGCTGAAAGTGAATCCAAAATCGACATACGCACTGATGAACCGAAGCAATGCAAAAATTGTAAGCGGCGATATAAAAGGTGCAATCAAGGATTTGAACGAAGTGATTGTGATTCGTCCGCATTACGCCGGAGCTTACTTAAATCGTGGTCTTGCCCGTTTCGAATTGGAAGATTATGCTTCGGCGCTGCGCGATTACGATCAGTGCATTAAATTCGACCCAAAAAATGCGCTGGCTTTTAATAACCGTGGAATCGTAAAACAAAAACTGGAAGATTATGCCGGGGCAATTATGGATTACGACATGGCAATTCAGTTAAATCCAGAAATGGCGAGCGCTTACTTAAACCGTGCAATGGCAAAGGAAATACTGAAATTGCCTGGTTTTGAGAACGACTATAGAATTGCGGCACAGCTAAATCCGAAATTTGATTTCGAAAGCAAAAGAATTGAAGCCGAAAAACAGGCATTCAATCAAAAGTACCCATTATCGCAGCAAAACCAGCAGTCGGGTCAAAATCAGCAAAATAACCAGGGAAATCAGGCATCGACAAATCAAAATACACTGGATTCAGTTCAGAATAATCAAACTCAGCAAAACACGCAAAACCAGGCAACAGCACAAAATGTGGATGCCAAT
>DATITY010000383.1:0-2311 GCA_035467235.1 Draconibacterium sp.
GTTAATAATATTCCGATATTGAGCATGTTGCGCTTCCCGATTCGTTCCTGCAAAAGCCCTACAGGAACAGAAAGTAAGAAGAACCAGGCAAATACGGCTAACGAAATCAACTGCGACAGCGTATTGTTCAGCCCGAAATCGGCTTTCACATTGTCAACTCCGATTCCCACAAGATCGCAGGCGCTCATTACAAAAAAAGAGAGCAAAACGGGCGCAACAAAAGCGATTGAAATACTTTTTGTATTCATTTTTTAATGATTTTTTTCGATTACTAAATCTGAAAATTCAGGTTAATTAATACCCCATTTTTCATTGGGTTCGGGTCCCATTTCCAGTTCAAGTTTTCCTCCTTTCAGCAATTCGCTGGCAGGAAACTTAAAATTCTGAAGTACCACTCCATTCAATGTTGCCGATTGTACATATTTATTTAGACGGGAAGCATTCCTTGCTTCGATGATAAACTTTTCACCCCTGCCGTAACGGGATCCAAGGTCTATTTCAACTTTTGGATATAAAGGGCTGGCAATTTCATATACAGGATCAACCCGACATCCGCCGTCGGTTTGAAAAAGACCAAGCGCCGCCATTATAAACCAGGCACTCATTTGTCCCTGATCTTCATCGCCGAGGTAGGCATTTGCCAATCCGTAACCGTAATAACGGTCCATAATTGCGCGGCTCCATTTTTGTGTGAGCCAGGGTTTATCCACCCAGTTGAACAAAAAAGCGAAATGCATCGATTGCTGGTTTCCCTGCATTACCGGATAATCCCAGTACTGATCGTTTGGAGCATTAAACCGCCATTTGTTACTTTCATTAAATCCCCAGTCGAGCCGTTCCACAAAACGATCTTTCCAGATGGTTTCTGCCAAAGCCGGAACATCTTGCGGTACAAAAAAACTGAGTTGCCATGCATTTCCTTCCACGTAATGGTGGTTTCGCCCCGACTGGTATGGATCGAAATCAGGCAGCCACACACCATTTGAATCTTTCATCCGGGCAAAGCCGGTTGTTGTGTCAATGGCATTTTTCCAGTAATACCCCCGTTCCAAAAAGGTTTTATAATCAGATTCTTTCCCTAACGATTTGGCAAACTGCGCCACAGTCCAGTCATCGAAAGCATATTCCAGTGTATTCGAAAACCGGCCTTTATCGTGGGGAACGTATTTGTATTTCAGATAAGCGACCAAATCGTCGTTACCCGCAAAACCGCCACCTACTTTTTGTGCCGGAGTGGTTTGCATTTTCTTTACGGCTTCAAAAGCTTTTTCCACATCAAAATCGCGGATTCCCATTTGGTAAGCACCAACAATTAGCGGTATTTCATGCTCTGCCACCATAACCGGAATGTATTCCATACCCGCCGGACCTTTGGCCAGCCAGCCACCCGCATCATACATGGCCAGTTGCGAATTCACCCACCTGTTGCTCCATTCAGGTGTTACCAGGTTCCAGAACTGGTTTAAATTCCAGAATGTGTTCCAGAATGCATCGCACCCCAACGCAGGTGATTGCGGATTATCGAGTTGCCTGATTTTTTCATCGGCATCCACCCACTTGCCGTCAACATCGCTAAATATATTCCGGCTGCATAAAGCACGGTACATGTTGGTGTAAAATCGCTTCTTTTCACGCGAGTCGTTGCTTGAAATCATCACTCTTTCAAAAAGGTCATTCCATACATCCTGGTTATTTTGCCTGACCGCATCAAAATTCCAACCGAAAGGTTCGCTGATTTCTCTTTCCAGGTTTTTTGCAGCATTTTCGATGCTTACATAAGAAATTCCGGTACGGACCTGCACAACAGGATTATCATAAGTGTTGAATTCTATAAATGCCCCGGCATCAGCGGGTTTTTCCTTTTGCAGGATATTAACCCCATTATGAATTCCGTCATCAGTCCAAACGCCAAAATTTTTTATAGGCTGGTCGAACTCAACAACAAAATGAATTATATATTCCTGTGAAATGCCACCAGACCATGTGTTTGGCGAGATTTGCCTGCTGTATCCTTCCACCCGGGTTGGACCTACTTTTTCGATGCGAACATCATCCAGATCATAACGGTATTCTGCCGGAATTTGTAAATCGAGCAAAATACGTGAGCCTTCTTTTTCCTTTGGAAAAGTGTAACGCTGGAATCCGCAACGGGAGGTTGAAGTGACTTCGGCAGTAATATTATAATCGGTTAATTCGGCTTTATAATAACCAATTGGCGCTTCTTCGGTTTCTGTATTCAGCCTCGAACGATAACCTTCATCCGGTTTTTTTTCATCTCCAACATCAGTCATTAAAGGTCCGTTTGTTGGCA
>DATITY010000384.1:0-1954 GCA_035467235.1 Draconibacterium sp.
GCAGATTGTGTTTCTTGCCATAAAGGGGCTATTCCTCCTGATCTCACAGATGAAAATTCTTGGGATGAACTTGTAAATAATGGCTATGTAGTACCCTTTGAATCTGATGAGAGCTCTTTGATGAACTCTTTGTACGGAACCAATGGTGAGCAGCTGATGCCTCCTGCCGGGAAGTGGTCTGACAACAAGATCAATTTGGTGAAGGCCTGGATCGATCAGGGAGCAAAAAACAATTAACCTTTAAACACGATATCATGAAAAAATATATATCATTGTTTCTTATTCTCCTGGTGTTTCCCTTTTTTGCGATGGCGCAGGAGGATGTAAAAACAGATGAAGAAACAAAAGAAGCAGTCAGTGAGGAAGATGCCAAAAAACTGGAACGGCCTGCTTTTGAAAGTTCGTTTATTGTAGACAACCCTACCGATGTGGTTTACCAGAAAAAAACCCTTGAAGCACAAATGTACCACAGGTTCGGAGTTATTGAAGGTAACAACGACCTCGCCGGTATTTGGGGTGCTGCCAACATCAAACTGGGAGTTACTTATGCATTTACCGACAGACTGACCCTGGGTGCGGGTACTACAAAATACCATAGATTATACGATTTTAATGCCAAATATGCGCTATTAAGACAAACCAAATCCGGTAAGATGCCCATAAACCTTACGTATTACGGTAATTTTACCTATGACGGAAGGGATCAGGAAGACACAGATTTTTATTATGACCAGGACCGTTTTTCTTTCTTCAACATGATCATTATTTCGCGCAGGTTCAGTCCAAATTTCTCTATGCAGGTAGCTCCGAGTATTTCGCATTACAACCTCGTGGAAGCGGATATGGAAAATGACATGTGGGCGGTAGCACTAGGTGCTAGATATAAAGTAAGTCCTCAAACTTCTATTTTAGTTGATTACAGTCAGCCTTTGAGCAATTTTGACAGCGATCCGGAACCCGGATTCAGTTTAGGAGTTGAATTTGCAACATCAGCGCATGCTTTCCAGATCTTTGTCAGCAATTACTGGGGCATTATACCACAGGAAAATTATATGTGGAATCAGAATGATTTCTTTGGAGGTGATGTATTGTTAGGATTCAATATTACGAGGATTTATAATTTTTAAGTTTTTTTTAATTAAAAAAGGCAAACTAAATTTTGGGGGAAGTTTGGTTTGCCTTTTCGCATTGTATGACGGGAAAATTACTTAGCAATTTAGGAGTTTTTATTGTGTTTTTATTTTATAAATGGTCATAGAAAACAGTAAGAATAAAATTTTTTAAACAACCAGAATAATAAAACAAGATAAGGACAAACCAAATCTTGTTTTATTTTTAAATAACAAACAACGGATATGGACAATCAACCTAAGAAAGAGAAGAAAATATCAAGAAGGAGTTTATTACCCATATTGGGCAGCACGCTGCTCATTCCTTTTTTGGGATTGGGTAAAACAGAAAAGGATGGGAAAATTTCCTTACAGGAGGAAGAAGAATTCCAGATCTTATTAAAACCCGACGGTACCACGGTAAAGGTTAAGGCAAGTGCCCTTAAAAAGTCAAAAGTCATCAAAAAAAATATTTCCAATACTACATTTCTTGATTGGCTTGGTAAAAAACTTTAATGAATATAATCAACTCACATTATGGAAGACGGTAATAATAAATCAAGACGTAAATTTCTAGACAAAGGATTAAAGTTCGGATTTATTTCGATCCTTGGCGCCATTGGATTATCAAAACTAGCCTCAAAAATGAGCGCTAATAGCAATTCCGGTGATAAAGTTGAATTAATGACAACAGACGGCACTTTAATAGAAGTTGATTCGTCTGAGGTAATGTCGGTGGATCATCCTGAAGATAATGACAAGAAATACAAGTTAAGAGAAGGTGATTCCAACAGAAAGTATGTCATGGTTATTGATCTGGCGAAATGTAAAAATGCATTGAAATG
>DATITY010000385.1:0-2038 GCA_035467235.1 Draconibacterium sp.
ATTTCAAAGTGGATTACCCAGGTGGTAAATAAGTTAACAAATTGAAAATTGAACAATTGAAAATTTTCTTCCTCTAAAATAGCGTCTTTTAACAAATCCAATTTTACCATTCCCTGAAGTAATGCGTATATTTTTTCTTTATTATTTCTGTAGGTTTCTTTGATATGTTCCCGCATCTCTAAATCACTGTTGCTAAAGCAGGAAATATATAAAATGGCACACCTGTAATTGTACTGATGGTTCATAATTATGGAAAACCGGTCTCTTATGGATTGGAAAGTTAATTCTTTCGTAATGAGATTATATTCCTCATTAATCTGTTTTAATTTTTCTTCATAGTCATTCGATATGGCTATAAACAAGGCGTCTTTGGTGTTATAAAAATGGTTTATCCTGCCTCTGCTTATGCCTAAATTGCTCGCCAGCTGGTTTAAAGTCAGATCAATTCCTTTGGAATTTAAAATTTTAACACTCTCTTCAATGATCCAGGCCTTTGATATTACTCCTTTTTTCATTAGCTAATAAATAAAAAACAAACATATTGTTTTTTTCTTAAAATAAGATATATTTGTAATCAACTTTTGGAATGCAACCTTTAATTTGTTGAAAACCAAATAACGAACAAAAGTAACTAATAAATTAACTATTTATGAGCACAAATTTATTTAATCTCAGCGGTAAGACTGCAATAGTTACCGGCGGAGGAAATGGAATTGGGAAAGGATGTTGTCTGTTACTTTCCAAATACGGGGCTAATGTGGTTGTTTCCGATTTAAAATTGGAAGACGCACAAAATGTGGCCGACGAAATTATTTCAAACGGCGGTAAATCAATCGCCGTGTCGTGTAATGTTACTAAAGATGAAGATTTGGTTAGCCTGACAGAAATGACCTTAAAAACATTTGGCGGCATCCATATTTTAGTCAACAACGCCGGTGGAGGCGGAGGTGGAAGAGAAAATCCATTTTCCATTAGCGTCGATGATTTTGCATGGAGATTTAAACTGAATGTATTTAGCGCCTGGCGTTTATCTCAACTATGCGTACCACACATGAAAAAGGACTCTTACGGCTCTATTATTAACATCACATCCATGAGTTCCATTAACAAGAGCCCGAACATGAGTGCCTATGCTGCATCCAAGGCAGCGATGAACCACATGACTGCAAATCTGGCATTTGACTTTGGCCCGGAAGTCAGAATTAATGCTGTTGGCCCCGGAGCGATCAAAACCGCAGCTCTAGCGAGTGTTTTAACGCCTGAAATAGAAAAGACAATGCTGGCTCACACACCCATCAAGCGCTTGGGCGAAGTGGAAGACATTGCCGGAGCAGTTTTATATTTTGCCTCCCCTGTTTCCCAATGGGTAAGCGGTCAAATTTTGTTTGTGAATGGAGGGGGAGTTCAAACACTGGATTAAAGTAAGGTCAATAAAATTAAATTCTACTATTATGAAATCAATTAATGAATTATTCAGTTTTAAAGGAAAGGTGATCATTATAACAGGTGGAGCAGGTGCAATTGGTGGTGCTGCCGGTCACTTGTTCGCATCATTGGGTGCCCATGTTATAATTTCAGATATCAATGAGCCCGGTGCAGTTGCCTTGGCTGCAGAGATAGAAAAAGAATCCGGTGTTCCAACTTTGGGCATTAAAACGGACTGTACAAATGAAAAGGAACTTGAAGTTTTAGTTTCTGCTACGATTAAAAAATTCGGTAAAATTTCAGGATTGGTGAATAATGTTGGTTGGGGAGCTGCGACGCCTATCTGGGGATCTGACAGTACTAAAATGGTGAACTCCTATCTTTTGAACACGGTAGGAGCCTACAATCTGACCAAGTTATGTATGCCTTATCTGGAGAAAGAGCAGAATGCATCCGTTGTATTTTCAGGTTCACTTGTTGGTGTTACCCCATCGCCGGAATTTATAGAATACAGTACAGCCAAGGCCGGTTTAATGAACATGGTAAAAAGCATGGCTGTGGTTTCCGGTCCAAAAGTGAGATTTAATACGGTATTGATCGGTTCGGTTGATAA
>DATITY010000386.1:0-8935 GCA_035467235.1 Draconibacterium sp.
GCAGCTTTAAATTGAACATTGTATGTGCTTCCGTCGAAATTTATTACTGAATATCCGTTGGGAGCGCCGTCGTTCATGGTGGCGTGCGGAATACCCGTTTCATCATTTAACCCGCACCACCAGCTTCCGCAAACCGTGGCATTAATTAAATGATGGTGTGGTGTTTTTCCTTTCCATCCCATTTTTTCGTCAATAAACAGATTGATTTGTTCGTGAACATGACCGGAAATTGAAAATGTATGTTCCCGGTTTTGAATGATATTGTACATTTCTTCCCGGTTATCGCAGGCAACAATTGGCGAATGCATCATCAAAGCAACCAGTTTGGTTTTGGGTACCACTTTCAGGTAGTTTTCAACAAAAGCAAGCTGATCTTCTGTAAAATGAGATTTGTATTTTCCGTCGGGTTCGAAATAAATATTATTTAGTGCAATAAAAGCAACCTGTCCGTACTCGAAGGCGTAAGTTGACGGGCCAAAAAATCTTTCGAAAGAGTCGTCTCTTTCGTCGTTTGTTTTGGCATCGCGATCGCTGTCGTGATTTCCAAAATTGTTATACCATGGTATCCCGATCTGTGCTATTCCGGCTGCCACATCATCCATCATTTCCGGGTCGTCGGCAACAATATCACCGAGAGAAACGCCAAAAGCAGCGTTGGTACCAATCAGTTCTTCAACAACATCGTGAAATATAAAATTCATTTCACGCTCGCCGCGGGCTTGTGTGTCGCCAAAAAACAGGGCTGAGAATTTTTTGCTTTCGTTTTGTTTTACAAGCGGGAAATTGATGATTGAAGAAGTTGAACTGTTAGATTGATTGAAATGTTGTGGAATCTGATGTTGATTTACCGGAACAGTAAATCCGGCAGGTTTTATCATGAACACAGATTTTTTATGTGTGGATTCTATTTGCCATTCTCCTTTTTCGTTGGTTTGAACTAGGTCTTTCCCATTTGAAATACAAATTCCTTTTACACCATTTTCATTATTATCGAGCCTTCCATTGGCATTTTCATCCAGAAAAACTCTTCCCCTGAAAGCGGTTTTCATCTGAGCTGTTGAAAAAGCAGTAACCAGTATTAAAAGAAAAAAATGGATGAAAAAGATCGACTTCATTTTTTGGAAGAACTTGTTAATTTGAAATTGAATTGGTTTTTTAAAGAAAGAGGACAAGGAAAATCCCTGCCCTCTTCTTAAAAAACCATTGAATATGAGATTGTGTTATTTAAGTAACCAAATCTTTGTGGACTGGATATCTTCTCCCTGACGGGCAACTGCTTCATTGTACTTTTCAGTATTGTTATCCTTTTCTGCTGTTGGATAACGATATCTGTCAGGAAATGGATTCCCTAAAGTTGTTGGAACAGCTGCTCCAATGAAAGAAGGCAGTTTAGTTCTTCTGTATTCGAAGTAAGACTCAACACCCACAGAAAACAGTGCTAACCATTTTTGAGTGGCAATCTTTTCAAGATTATTGGTACCGTTCAGGTTAACCAGTGGATTGGCAAGATAATCTGATATTTCGTTTGCCGGTATACCCCATCTTTCCATATTCAGAGTTATACCCTTGTCATAAAAGGTTTTTGCACTACCACTAATCCAGCCTTTTTGAGCAGCTTCTGCAAGATTCAGATTAACTTCGCATGCCTGAAGTAAACTCATTTTTAAAAGTTCATGTTTATCCTCCCAGAATAATGCGCCAAACGATGAGGTGCGGAAATTATCATAAGCGCCAGCAGCAGGCGTAGTGCCTCCATAACGAGTTGGATTACCTTCACCATAACCTATTGGCATACCCACATAAAGTTCATCAACAGGATAGTCGTCAGCATCACCTTTTGTGTCCTCACTGATATTTTGCTGTTTCACACTATATTTATATCCATATCTGTCAACCACCTCAAATGTATCTGGCTCACTTGCCCAGGGGATCAAAGCTGGTGCAATCCATCCTGTCAAACGGGGATCATTTAAATTTTTCAGTGCATTTATAAAAGTAGTTGAAGGCTTACGTCTTGTTAATTCGTTTTTTGAATTATCATTGTAATACCCCATTGGCCATGAATTATTTGCAGAACTTCCAATATATGAATAGCTCGCATTATCGCTAACACTTGTAAAGTATTTACCACTGCTTACTATTGCACTAATTTTAGGACCATTGTCAACGCCTGCTTTCTTGTATGCTTCATACGATCTTACGAGTAAGCGTATTTTAAGTGAGTTTGCAAATTTTACCCATTTTTCTTTATTCCCTGCATATAATAGGTCAAACTTAGGTTCGCCTATACTTGGATTAGCTTCAATCAGAGATATTGCTTCATCTAAATCTGCCAACAATCCGTCATATACATCTTTCTGAGTATCAAACTTAGGGAAGAAGACTCCAGTACGTCCTTCAAGTGCTTCAGAATAAGGAACATCTCCCCATTTGTCAGTAATAGCGGAAAACATAAAAGACTTGAGAACCAATAAAGTACCCTGAATAAAAGGTTCATCCTCTTCAATGGCCAAATCAATACCAGCCTGAATCGATTTGGCAAAATTATATTCATCAGCCCAATCTGCAGGAGCTTTTGCAAACTCCTCATATGTCTGTGATTTAACTGAAAACAATTGTTGATAATACTGAACTACAGCATTATACGTATCTCCTCTAAAACCATCGCTTTGATACCTTTGAGCCAAACCATCGATAGAGCCTGACAGTAAGTATTTGGCAGATGTTTTATAAGTAATATCTTCTAACATTTGTTTTTCATCTATCCTTAACATCTCACCACAAGAAACCAAGGAAAAAATACCTATAAATAATATTATTAACTTTTTCATAACTATAATCTTTAATATATCTGATTAAAAGTTTAAATTTAATTCAAATCCCACCGAACGAACCTGTGGCATGATAAAACGAGCTACACCTTGATTTTCAAGAGTACCGGTAAAAGCAGATTCCGGATCTTCATTCTGTCCGCTTTTCGTCCAGAAATAAACATTTCTGGCTAACACAGTAAAACTACCACCCTGACATTTGAATTTTTGTGTAAATGCAACCGGAATCGAATAAGTTAGAGATACCTCTTTCAGTTTAAAGTTGGTGGCATCAAATGTACGTGTCTGAGGAAAATCCCATGTATTACCAACAATAGAATATGGATCACTGTACATAGTTTCGTTTGGATTGGCACCATTTACAATATAATAAGGCCGTTCTACTCCATTTTCGTCAGTCCAGGTTTCATTACCTAAAGTCCTGTCCTCAACATCTGCTCCGCTTCGTGGATCAACATAAACGCCAATCCAATAGCTTGCATCATTGTAATCTTCATAACTCTCATCAATTTTTTTCTGAACTACATCGATTTCGATATCATCCGGATTTGGCCAGGCAAAACCACCAGCTCCTACACGTCCACCTTCCCAATAATAATGATCTCCCGATACTGACCATGGAGACTTACCATCATCCCTTAGGATTTTTGTTGTTTCAGATACATAAATTCCACCTTGTCTATAGCTTCCAAGAATATTCAAACTAAAACTTTTATATTTAAGATTAGTGCTAATACCTGCAATATAATCAGGGTTCCAGTTTCCCAGATAATCACGGTTTGATGCTTCATCATTTTCAATTGGTGTTCCGGAACTCCATTTTAACATTTTCATACCAGCATAAGGTCCTTCATTTACTCTCCACCAACCTTCTTTTGCATACAGGTTACCCATTTTTTCGCCAACAGCCAATCTTTGCATCGAGTTGTCAGCATAATCAAACCATGCCGATGAGAATTTCGGGTGCATATAAGTAATTTCTGATTCAGCAGTTGAAATATTTCCTGTAATACTCCATCTCCAATCATTATTTAATACGGGAACAACAGTAACCGAACCTTCATAACCTTTTGCCTCTACCGTACCAATATTAGTTCTTAAATTTGGAAAACCTGTTGAAGATACCACAGGAATTGTACCAATCTGATTCTTGTGTTCTTCCGTAAACATGGTAAAATCAACCATTAACCTGTTTTTTAACAACACCGCTTCCAATCCGTACTCCAATGATTCATTGATTTCAGGTTCAATCGCCGGATCAACTAATGCACCACCTACTGTACCCAAACTTGCATCATTCCATGAGTAAGGTTTAAATCCGTATGTATTTTTGTTTGGTATTGTCCCCAATCCAAAACCTACCTGCGCCCAACCACCTCTAACTTTAAGCAAATCGACCCATTCCGGCATTTCAAAAGTTTCAGAAATCAACCAGCTTAAAGAAACAGAAGGGTAGAAATGTTTTTGAATTTCCTCTTCTGTCAAACCAGACCAGTCATTACGTCCGGTTACGTCCAGATAAAGCATTTTATTAAACCCTACAGAAGCCGTTCCATAAACACTTTGATAACGTCCGGTTCCAAGGCCACTATAGCTTAGATAACTTAAAGTCTGCTTGTTAAGTCCATCCAAACGGAAGTCATTAGGTTTTAAAAGGTTCTGTCCTGAAAATCCCCAGCTTGTACCATAAGTATATCTGTAGTTATAACCTGCATTTGCTGTAACATCAAACTTTCCAAATGCTTTTTCAAATGTAAGGATAGCATCGGTGTTAATCCTTTGGTTTTTTGAAGTGGTAGCCTCAAATTCACCAAACGATCTGTCACGGTTGTCATATGGTATTCTTTTCTCAAAATCAATTGCATAAAGATCTCCACCAGTACGTAGTGTGAATCTAAGCGGCTCAGCTATTTGATAATTAAATTCAACTTTTCCGAATACTTCATCAGTAACAAACTCCCTGATATTATCCTGAGTCACATAATATGGATTATTGTTTCTTACTCTGTCACCATCTGTACGGATAGCATCATCACCTCTCTGCTGCATCCATGGCGAATTCTGATAAATACCTTCATAACCTTCGATCCAGGTATTGGCCTGTCTGAATTCACTCAAAGGTGCCAAATTTGATGACATCGCATATACACTTTCAACAATACCTGTACGAACATCACGACCTGCAACAACAGATTTGTTTGGCGTGTAGCCTTTTGTATAGGAGAAAGAAGAAGTTACTGAAGCTTTATCAGTAATTTTATATGTGCTAGAAAAATTAATCGTATTACGTGTTGTTTGATTGTTGGGAACCACACCTTTATTCAACAGGTTTGTAAAAGAAAGACGATAGTTTCCTTTATCGTAATTACCGGTAACATTAACACTATTGGTAAGTGTGTGGCCTGTCTCCAAAAATTCTTTCATCCTGTCAGAATCACCTCTTTTTACCAACGGGCCTTCATAATACTTTTGGTTTAACATGTCCCATTGTGTATAGCTCTTAGCTGCTTCAGCACTACCAGCAAGTGCACCCCAGGATGATACTCCATCCATGGAATAGTAATCACTACCATATCGTTCGCCCTGGAAATAATCATTTTGCACAGGCATTGTTTTGTAAGCAGTTTCAAAAGTTGTTGAAGAAACAACTTCAACGCCAATCCCTTTTTTAGCTTTTGCCCCTGTTTTGGTGGTAATTAAAATTACACCATTACCAGCTTCAGAACCATAAAGTGCACCAGCACTTGCACCTTTCAAAACAGTAATAGTTTCAATATCATTTGGATTTAGTTGTGACATCTTATTTCCAACGTCAACTCCTCCTAACCTTCCGACAGATCCACTACCAACCGGCACTCCATCAATTACATACAGTGGCTGAGACCTGTTAGACTGGTCTTTATTTGATATACCTGCAATTGAAGTCGCACCTCGGACTGTAATCAAAGCAGACGAAGTCGGGTCAGGACTTAAACTCACAATGTTAACACCAGTTACCCTACCATCAAGTGATTTCAGCATGTTTACATTTCCGGCCTGGGTAATGTCTTCACCACCTACACTTGAAACCGAATATCCCAGCGATTTCTTTTCGCGGGAGATACCCAAAGCGGTTACTATCACTTCGTCAACACCAATGGATGATGTAACAAGAGTAACATCAATCTTAGATCTTCCGTCAACCGATACCTCCTGTGGTTGCATTCCCACAAACGAAAATACCAGAACAGATTGTGCACTGGGTACAGAAATGGAAAAATTACCATCGATATCGGTAATCACTCCGGTACTGGTACCCTTAACAATTATGGATACTCCCGGCAATAACTCGCCGGCATCGCTTTTAACCACACCGCTCACATTTACCTGTGCATACAGCGTTACCGTTAAAAGTGAAAATAATCCAAAAAAGAGCGTTCTTAAAATTCTTTTTTTCATAGACTTTAATTTGATTATTTAATTATACTTGGATTCAATCCTAAAAATCAACCCATACAAAGATTCACAACGAAATGTGTAATAACTAATAGAATTTTATTAAAAATATATTAATATTTATCACATTTAATCCTCAACATGTCAAAATATCATACTAAAATGTCAATATTCCATAGGCAACACCAAAAAAGTTCAAAATTCAGTTTTCAGTTTAATTTTCAGTTTTAATGCTTACTTTAAACCAAACCGTGTTTGTGAACCACCTAATCCGCCATGAATATTTACCAACAGAATCGCAAGCAATACGATAACAATGATAATCATTGCCATTACTTGTATGTATTTGCGCTTAATCCCAGAATTTAACTCCGAAGAAAAGGGAGTTTGAATTCGTCGTAATAATACCAAAACAACACCGATGTTAACCACGTACAAAACATGGTTAAAAGGTACGTTACCTGCAAAAATTCCTGAAACAATAAAACTTATTGCCACATAAACAGAAATAAAAGTCAGATAAGTAAAAAACACGGTGTTTTTTGTAAAGCTGAATTTTGCTTTTTCAAATTTTACCACGTAAAAAACGATTGCGAGGCAAATTAGCAGACCAGTGATTATGCTGCTGAGCAAGGCTGTTTTCTCACCGATACCCGAATTACCGAGTCTTTCGAAAAGAACCTTAATAGACATAGATTGCTGGAAAACGATAATTGGAATAATTATCAGAGCAATTATATATGAGACCCTGTTTTCCCAAGGTTTTGGATTTTCAATATTCTGTGGCCACGGCGATGTGAAAACACTGTAAGCCAGCGCCAAACCGCCAAAAAAACCAATACTGTACTCCATTACATTCCACATATTGAAATTAATTTCGAGCAGGTTACCGACAATTTGCAGGAAGTTTCCGAAAGCGAAACCAAAACCGGCTCCGGTCATTGTAAATAAGGAAACTTTCAAAGATGACTGGAATCCGTTTCTGGCCATGTACCAAACCAGCGCCAGACCGGCACCAAAACAAAATGCCCATGCTTCCGAACGCGGCGGGGTCATCAGTATTTCCAGCTGCATTACCAGTAAACCATACGCAATTAAACCACCGGCAACCATTTCGGCCATCAGTTGTGCCCATTTCACTCTCTTTTCACCCGATGATTCCAGTGTTAAACCGGTGAGTCCTCCGCCAATCAGTCCAAATAAACCACCAATTACAAACAACATTAAAAGTCCGTAGGCAGCATTTGCAAAATCGTCGCTGCGACCATAACCAACCACCTGACCGTAGCTAATCATTCCACCCATTCCCCAGCCCACTGCCGAAGCAAGAGTTACTGAAAGTACCCGCTGGTACCAGTCTTTTCGTTGAGAAACCAGAACCAATGACAGGCCACCAATTCCAGCCGCCCAGGCAGCTCCCTGTTCGTGGCCAAACTGTCCGCGAACTGCCCATGCAGTTCCAAACGACATGGCTACGATGAGTATGCTTAATATTTGGCTTCCGCTTAATTTCACTTTTAACCTTTTTTTAATCTATTTATTCGGCATGTTTTATTTAATCGCATTTTTATTCATTTCGATAAACCTGGTTTTTCCATTCCTGCTCTTGTTCAGTGAAAATTGATCAAACAATTCCCCATCGGCTGTAATTGCCTTAAAATTAAGTTCATTGCCATTAATTGTGATTTCCTGAAATAATTGCAGATTGCCACCTTTAAACTGCATCCACTCTTTATCGCCAGCCTCATACAGTTTTGGACCACTAACCGAAACAACATAAACAACCGAAGGTTTCGCACTTGTATTATCTGAAGCAATTCCACGTGCATACGAGTGATCGTGGCCAGTTAAAACCATATCAACCCCATATTTTTCAATAATTGGCTGAAAATGTTTCCTCATTTGTGGATTATCCCGTGACTCTTTTGGCGAGTAAAACGGAAGGTGTGTAGTGACAATAACCCAGTCTTTTGTATTTATTGCAAGTATTGAGTCGAGCCAATGTTTCTGACTTTGAAGAGCTTTACCGTTTTCGTCTTCCAGCTCAGATTCAACTGCTGAGTCAATCGAGATTATTTTTAGATTTTTGTAATCCACAAAGAAACAAGTGCCCTTAACTTCTTTTGGTCCGTTGTCTGGTTGGGTAAACTGATAATTCCAGTGAGGGTCAATCTGTAAATCATTGTAATCATGGTTTCCGGGAGTTAGAACCTGAGGAACTGTTGCAAAAATATACGAACCTGCATCAAACCAATCCTGCCATTCAATATCGCGCCCACCACGATTAATAATATCGCCACCGTATAACATGAAAGCACAGTCGGGATCAACCTGATATGCTTTTCGAACAACCCTCGACCATTGCGATTTAATTTCGGTTTGCGGATCGCCAAAATAAATAAATGAGAAACTGTCATTTTCGGTTGAAGGAACCTTAAATTCGAACCACTCGCTCCAGTTGCCGGTAACACCTACCCTATACAAATATTTCTTACCTGGAATTAAATCCTTTAAAATATGCGAATGCTGATTGGCCTCAATGGTTGGTTCACCTTCATATTCATATTTTACCGCAGTGGTTTTTGCTTTGAAAGATTTGACATTTTCAGGATTAATCCGGCCACCTGTTAAGTCATGCAGTTCACAAAAACCCTCTGAAACAGAAGTAT
>DATITY010000387.1:0-14483 GCA_035467235.1 Draconibacterium sp.
CAGGGGATTCCATACAACAAATCCCTATTTATTATCCAAAGGTGTTAATAAAACCGAAGAAGTTTCGGCTGCTGCAGGCGCTGTTAAAATTCCGGGAATCAAACGCTTTATTGATGGCGTAAAAGCAGGTAAACAAATTGATGGCGGTTTCCGTCAGGCATGGCCCATTACCGAAGCCGTGAATTTGTATGCAGCGGCATTGCGTTCGGGCAAAATGCTGAAATATGATGCAGAAGCCATGAAAATCACCAACGACGAAAAGGCTAATGAATACCTGGACAGGAAATATCGGAAAGGGTGGGAAATCGAAAAAGTTTAATGTTTAACGTTCAAAGTATTACTTTACGGTAATGCTAACTTGACAGAATAATCCTGAAAGGATTTGATTTTCATAACCCCGGGATTTATCCCGGGAATCTGGAAATGAAGAGGCAAAACGGCGCATCCTGTTTGCAGATTGAAAAGGAAAACCGACCATGCGCCGTAAAATTGAGACTTTCAAAAAAGAACAAAATTTAAATACATTCAACAAAAAACCAAAATTTATGAAAACCACAAGAAGAAATTTTATCAAAACAACCGGGGCTGCGCTTGGCTCTGCCGCGTTGGTCAGCCAGGTACCATTTGTAATGACAGGTTGTGCGTCTCCGCTACCAAAGGATTTTGGGTTCCAGGTTTGGACCATTCGTGAAAGACTGATTGCTGATTTTCCGGGCACATTAAAAATGATGGCCGGATTTGGTTACAAACAAGTTGAAATGTGCTCGCCGCTGGGTTACTCCAACGCCGGTTTCGAACCGCTGAACAGCATGAGCGGAACCGAAATGCGGAAAATCATCGAAGATACCGGATTGACTTGTGTAAGTTCGCATTACAATATGGGCGAATTGCGCGAAAGTCTGGACAACCGCATTGAATGGGCAACACAATTGGGAATGAAACAAATGGTGGCTGCCAGTTTCTGGCTTCCAAAGGAAGCAACGGTTGACGATTACCGGCGTGCGGCTGACGAACTAAACGGGATTGGAGAAAAAACAAAAGCTGCCGGAATTCAGATGGTTTTCCACAACCACCACATGGAATTTGAAAAACGCGGTGAAGAGCTGATTTATGATGCTCTGCTTGACCAGTTCGATCCGGAACTCGTAAAAATGCAGTTCCAGGTGGCAGTGGTAAATATTGGCTACAAGGCAGCCGATTATTTCCGCAAATTTCCCGGCAGGTTTCAGTCAGCGCATCTTGCCGACTGGTCGAAGGAAAAAGATGCACAGGTGCCAATAGGCCAGGGAGATGTTGACTGGAAAGATTTTTTTGATGCGGCCAAAGTTAGTGGCGTTCAGAATTTCTTTGTTGAAATGGACCCTGAAACTTTTGAGCCAAGCGCGAAGTTCCTGCTTGAATTGTAAGATTAGATGGAAAATTTAAAGGTTTCATCTGCCCAGTTTGAACACCGAAGCGGTGACAAGGAGTACAATTTAATGGTTATGGAAGAACTGGCGTGGAATGCGGCTATGGAAGGTTCGAAAGTAATTGCCTTTCACGAATGTTCGGTTACCGGATATACCTTTGCCAGGAATCTTGACAAAGAACAAATGCTTGACCTTGCCGAATATATTCCCGAAGGCGAAAGCATTGCAAAACTCACCATGATTGCCGCAAAGATTGACATTGTAATTTTGGCCGGACTTTTTGAGAAAGATAAAAACGAAAATTTGTACAAAGCTTATGTTTGTGTTGGGAAAGACGGACTGATTGCAAAATACAGAAAACTGCACCCCTTTATCAATCCACATCTCACACCGGGCGACAGTTACTGCGTTTTCGATCTGTTTGGCTGGAAATGCGGAATTCTGATTTGTTACGATAACAACATCATCGAGAATGTGCGGGCAACAAAGTTATTGGGAGCCGATATCATTTTTATGCCCCATGTAACCATGTGTACACCTTCAACCCGGCCCGGCGCCGGCTTTGTTGACCCAAAACTGTGGGAAAACCGGGAGACCGATCCAACTTCTTTGCGACAGGAATTCGATGGATTAAAAGGTCGCGCATGGCTGATGAAATGGTTGCCTTCAAGGGCTTATGACAATGCTGTTTATGTTGTTTTTTCGAACCCAATCGGGATGGACGACGACCAGTTGAAAAACGGTTGTTCGATGATTATCGATCCTTTTGGAGATATTCTTGATGAATGCCGGACGTTTAATGACAGTTTTGCAACCGCAACAATTACTCCCGAAAAACTGACTCAGGCAGGCGGGTACAGGTATTTAAAAGCACGACGACCCAATTTGTATGGAGAAATTATTGCCCAGGATCACAAACCGGAACAAAAAGTGGCATGGCTAAATGCGGATGAATATTCAGGATATAATATCAATGATAAATCGGGGTTTGAAAAAGGTTTCTCAAACCCTGAAAGTTTAAAAAAATATCCTGCTTCAATGAATGATACATATAAATACAGCGCAGTAGATTTGCTTCGCACCGTAATTGAGTTCACAGGAATGACCCCGAATCCGGATGATTGGTCGTTTAAAGTTCAGAAAATGAATGATCCCAGATTTATTCGGTTACAGCGGATTATGTCGCTATCCTGGGCATTTATTCCTGAAATTAGATTCAATGATGAAAGGATAGGAATAGAAAATTTTTATTCCGGTGAATTTATCCGGAATCGAAAAATCGAAGACTATCGCAATTTGGTTAACCTGATGGACAATACCATTTCAAAAAGTGATTTTGGTAATGGGCCAAAGAGGGAAATACATTTGGATCATCTGCAATTTAATTACTGTGATCTGCTGCATTTTTATTCAAGGATGAACAGGCTGGGTTACAATGGTGGAATGATGGAGATTAGTTATCCATACTTCTTTTCTTACATAGTAACAAAGTCGATTTCTGAATCAATGAGTAAACAAGTAAACGAATTGGAGTCGATTCTTTCTTTATTTATTGATCCATTTCAACAAAACTATACGTTGGAAGAATTGATCAAAAACTTTGATTATCCTGAGGAAGATTTGTTTGAAACAGATTTGGATTGGAAGTGACTAAATCTTCTCAAACATCCCGCATTTAAAATCAGGTTCATCGCGTTGATCATTCCGATTCAATGTGCAAAACATATTTTCTTCCCAATCATCAGAAAGGTATTTTTGGCAAATAACACATAACCCGGGAATTGGCACCGAATCGGGGTCGATTTTTGTGCCGTCATCGTTATAGAAACCATTAATATCTCCGGGAAAATCTTCAGGCCAGGGGTCTTCGTTAATTTTTGAAAATAACTCTTGTTTTACATACCTTTCAATTTGTTCAAGTTTAAAAATGACCCAATCGTTACTATATTTCGAACTGTTGATTAGCTTATTGAATTGGGCGATAGGTTTACGCAGTTTGAGCACATTGCTGAGTTTTTCACGGAATTGCTCATCGGGCATTTTCGTTGCAAAATCTTCCATTATACTTAAAGTTTCGAACGATTCCAACGGCTCGAATACCCAGTAATCATCCCAACTGTCATGTTTACTTGGTTCATCAGTAGCGTGGGTTCCAGACTTGGAATAAAAATCTTCCGGATCATTGCACATTTTAAACGGAATTTCTTCCATTTCAAGGGTTTCAGGATTAAGGAAGCAAACCATCCCTGTATAAATAATTTGTGTAATTTTTGGGATTATTTCATTAAAGCGGGGAGGTAATTCCAATTCATCAAACTCTTCTCCACAGTCGCAATATTCACCATACGGACAGGTCATTGGGTCGCCGGTGCAAAGTTCCAGATCCATTCCTGTTGAAGGTAAATATTGCACCGGTTCGTCCCAGTTTGTGGTTAGCACGTCATATAACATTTCGGGAGGAATATCTGCCGGCGCATCAATAAGCTGAATATTCAGCGAGTCGAATACCTTGAAAATAGCTTCGTTTACCCTTTCCCACTGGCCATCGTGCAATTCATCGAAGCACGGAAAAACTTCCTGTTTTATGCCAGTCCATTCTTCGATGGTTTTAAACGGAACCAATGCCAGTTCGGCAATATCAGGAGTTTCTGCCAAATGGGGCGGGGTTTCAAAATAGACAGGGGCAGGGGGATTATTGGCCGCAGTTTCCAGATCTTCAATTAGTTGATCGATGTATCTGTTCATCCTCCCTGTTTTTTATTTTCATATTTTTCAAGTTCATACTCCAATTCATCCCAAACCAGGATTTCCAACTGCTGCTGTTTAAATGCAAACCACGCTTCCCGGTAGTCCGAGCTTTCAACAATATTTTTGAAATTGGCAAAAGGTTTCCGGTTATTCAGTGCATTGATAAGTTTGTTTTTGAGAATTTTATCGTTTACCTCGTCAACAAACCTTTCCATAATTCTAAAGGATTCGCTGGATTCCCGCGGTTCAACAGTAATGCAAGTTTCCCATTCATCGTGCAAAAACTTTTGTTCCTCCTCATCTTCATCTTCATCCCCGAATTCCGGATCTAGAGAAAAGTCCGAAAATCCATCCAGCATTCCTTTTGGTATTTCTTCCACTTCCAGCGTTTCCGGATTAATAAAGCAAACCAAACCACAATCGATGTTTTCGGCTACGGTATGAACCAGTTCACGGTATTTTTCAGGTATTTCAGGATCGTTCTCCTCCGGTTCCTCATAAATTTCTTCGAATAGGAAATCAAGAATCTTTTGCAGTTTTTCCTTGTCCTCTTTTACCGAATGCAGGATGGGGAGAATTTCGTTTAATAGTTGCTGGGCATTCATATCAGTAAAATTTTAAGATTTATTAAAGAATTAAATCATAACATTTTATTTTATCAAACCTGCCTTTTTCATTTCATCTTTTAAAGCCGGAAGGTTGGGTTTATGGTTGTAAAGTTGTAATATCAAATCACGTTTTTCAATTTCAAATCCCGGAATTTTCCAGGTTAATTTAAGCCAACTGGCAATTCGTTCATAAACATCTCTTCCCCTTTGGTTTTCAATGGTTATAATTGTCTTGTTTTTAATATGTTGAAAACAAAATTCGGGATAAACTGATATAATTGGCCTTATTAATTTCTCGTATTGCCAGTCGTTAGAATTTTTCTCAACAATTTCCCTGATGCTTTCGTAGCGTTTTTCAACTTCGAGAATTTCAACTACAAATAACTTGTCCCAGTCCACTTCTTTCAGGAGTCTGTTTATTTCGGAATCAGAAAGATACTCCCTGATTTTGAGATAATATTTAATCTGTTTTTCGTTCACTGCGAGATGACGAAAAATATTGACATAAAGCGATTTATTGAGTTCAATGGAAACAAAATCTTTCAAAAATTTTGCCCAAACATGTTTGTCTTTATTAAACAGTTCGTTCGCTGTTATTACAAAACTACCTTTATCGGTTTCAAAATAATATTGAAGTAATTGTTTGGCTACTTCAGTGTTGATTAAGTAAAATTGTTTGGCCGAAAACAGCCATTCTGTTGTATTTCCGGCTAACTTATTCAACAGAAGTACAAGTTCAGGAACCGCTGCCCGTTCAATAGTTGATTGATCGATAATTGACAGAATTTGATTTGGCATCGATGATTTTTCGGCCAAAGCGATCAGTAAATGCTCGAAATAACCCACGAAGTGCGCGTTTCCCGGATATTCAGCATCGCAATATTCTGCAAATTTTTCAATAGCCGACAAAATCAATTTTTCAGAAATGGCTGCCATTTTCAGCTTTTCTGTTATTGTTTCCACCGTGGATGTAAATTCCTCCAAAAGATACTCATTCACATCTTCAAAAGAACCTATATCATCTTCAATTTCAGCATCCTGTGTAGCCTCGTAAAATCCAATGAGCATGGCCATAATTTCCACAGGTTTCTGACCAATAATTTTGTTTATGGCATCAGTTAAAAATTCCCCGAAAATAGTTTCAAATTCCTGTTCGCTTGCCTGCTGGTACGCTTCCCATTCCTCGATGTAACCCGAATGTGGCGCATGATAACTTTCCCAGTCGGGATTTTCAATGTCAACATTTTCTAATCTTTCCAGATACTTTTTTTTGATGGACGAAATTAATTCCAGGAAACTTTTGAATGGAAAGACTTCTGCAACATTTTGTTCAGATTCGATGAAATTCACAAATTCATTCTGCAGACTGATATTTTTGCCGATAATACCATTCAGAAATTTCAGTTTAGAATTGTCGGAAGTTTTTGAATAATTGTCTTCAAAGGGCATAGAAAAAATCAGTTTAATTTATTTGTATTTATTTATTTATTTACTTAAGCATTTTGGTATTTTATCATATTAGATTTTAAATGAGTTAAGTTCATCGGATAATTCATCATAAAACCGGTCATAAATTTCAATATCCAAAAGATAGTCAACAATCGATTGTAAAAGATCAGGATATTCGTCGTATTCCTGGCCTTCCAATTTTCCCAAACAGTTAATATATTGCATGAATTTTTGGGAATGCTGGAAGGGATTTTTATTTATTCCACACTTTTGCCAGTTCCTTAAAACATTCTGCCGATTTATCTAATCTTTCCTGATTAGCTGTTCCCTTATAACTTCTCATAAATCCTTCGGCTGACCCCCAGCATGTTTGCAGCATACCCAAGTATTTTGGCTTCATTTCTTTTGTGGCACCAGCAATAAAAGTACGCATCAGTTTTTCCTGTTCAACGGCAATTTCCGTAGTTCGCCAAGGGCAGGTAACCACGTTTAATCCTTTTGAAGCAAACAGAAATGCGGTAGGGTCGGGGCGTTCATAATGCCAGTCGCAAATAACAACATCTTTCGGAATCATATCTATTGCACGGTGCGTATTGTTGTAACTCCCTTCCCACAAACCAATTCCGGTGATTTTTCCATCGATTAAACGGTCGCCCCAAATCCAGAGTTCACGATTTTTTTCTTTTAAATGATTTCTGATTTTGGTGACCTCACCGGCAAACAACTCAGCTTTGTCTTTTCCATAACAGCGTGTGCATTGCTCGTGGCCAATGTAGAAAACTTCATCCAGTCCGGCATGATATGCATCGGTTTCAAAAACATCACAAATTTCATCCACCAAATCAAAAACCACATCATGAACTTCGGGGTGCAGCGGACAGTAACTTTTGCAATATAAACCGTCAGGATTTGGCCATTCATATTTTTCAGGGAATTTTACATTTGGTGTTTCATCGAATTGCGGGTACACTTCGAGGAGTTTGCCGGATTTTGAAGCCCACGATTGGTGACCTAATAAATTGATTTGCGGAATCAACCTGATTTTGTTCTCTTTACAAACTTTTACCAGTTTTTTTATATCCTGCATTTTCAAAGGATTCTCTCCAACCAGTTCCGGATGCGATTGATATTTGTACCCCCAGTCAACGCGTAAAATAAGCAGGTTTAAACCGGACGGAGCCAAATCTTCGTCAATAAACTTCACAAAATCATCAACAACATCAACCGATGGCGCTGCAATGCATAGTCCGCGAACCTGATAGGGAGATTCTGCCTTTGAGATTAACGAAATACAGAGGAAAACTGAAATAAAGAAAAGTACTTGCTTCATGGTTATTAAGTTTAGTCTATCGTTTTTCCGGATAAATGAAAAGTTCAGATAAAGTTAGTATTTCGATGCGATTTTCCAAAAGCATGAATAAAACACCAGATGAAGTAAAATCGAAACTGGTAGATTCCCATTGACTTAATCACCTGTTTTCCAGATAAAACCGTTCAGCTTTATCTAACAACTGTTGTTTGGATTCATCATCTAAAAAACTGGAATTAAAAGAGTTTTTGACAAGTATAAAAATTTCTTCTTTCGAAAGTTTCAGCGCTTCTGCAACGGCTAAAAAGTTTTCGTTTACATATCCTCCAAAATAGGCTGGGTCGTCAGAATTAACAGTTGCAACCAAACCTTTTTCGAGCATTTTTCTGAGTGGATGATTTATGAGGTTCTTCACCACTTTTAGCTTCAGGTTCGAAAGTGGACAAACTGTTAAAGGAACTTTGCGATTCACCAGTTCATGAACCAGTTTTTCGTCGTTCAGCGAATTATTTCCATGGTCGATTCGTGAAACTTTCAATAACTCAAGCGCCTCCCAAACATATTCAGCCGGTCCTTCTTCTCCCGCGTGCGCAACGGTTTTAAATCCTTTCTGCAGTGCCATTTCAAAAACCTTTTTAAATTTTGATGGTGGATGTCCGACTTCCGAAGAATCAAGACCAACCCCAATAATCAGGTCATTGAATTCAAGCGCTTCCTCAAAAGTTTGCATTGCATCTTCTGCACTTAAATGGCGGAGAAAACATAAAATCAGGTTTGAACTTATCCCAAATTCTTTTTCGCCATCTTTTAAAGCACTGCTAATTCCTTCAATTACAGTACTCAATTTAATTCCTCTTGTGGTGTGCGTTTGTGGATCGAAGAAAATTTCAGTGTGCAGCACATTTTGAGAATGTGCTTTTACCAGATATGCCCGCGTTAAATCGTAAAAATCCTGTTCAGTAATTAAAACTCCGGCACCAGCATAGTAAATATCCAAAAAACTCTGAAGATTGCTGAAATTGTATGCTTTTTTAAGTTCTTCAACCGACTGATATTTTAACGAAATGTTATTTCGTTTTGCTATTTCAAACATCAGTTTGGGCTCGAAAGATCCTTCAATGTGCAAATGTAGTTCTGCTTTGGGAATTCTTTTAATGAAATTTTCCAGTGAAATCATTTGGTCAATTTTATTGAAATTCAACAATAACTTTTCTCAGTCTCATTTTTTCGTTTTACGGGAAGACTTCTGATTAGGTAACATCGACAGAAATAAATTTATGATTCCAAGCAATGTTATAAAAATGATGTTTAAACCCATACTTAAAATTATCAGAAAGTAAAATCCCGATAAATACTGATTTATTTGTCTGAAAAAATCGGTGGTAAAACTGCCAATCCAAATTGTGCATAAATTGAATAAAAAAAGAACAACCAGAAAATACATAAATCCCCTGAAGGAACCTTTTATATCTGAGCCACTTAATGTAATTGAGCTACCGATTGAATAAAACAAATAAAAGAACAGCGCCAGCTTCCACCAGTTTGTTTTTGGTCCGGTTAAAATCTGATCCAAACATTGCCAAACTCCTTTCCCGATATTGGTGGCCGCGTGTTTTACAGCATCGAAACTTTTGAAAAGTGCGGAGCTAAAAACTACTTCATATTTTTCGGCAATTCTGAAAATATTCAGATCGAAAAGAAACCAGGTAACAATAAAAAGTAGCAGCGTACCAAGCAGAATTGGTCCCAGCCCGATAAAAAAATTCCCCAGTGTCTGATATGGATTTCCTTTTGTGTAACTGTGTTTTACATGCCCAAGCTATTTTCCGGAACCGGGCGTAAACAGTTTTATTTCAGAAACTTTGTGGGCAAAAATGATTGCAAAAATAGCATGTCCCAGTTCGTGGACAGAAGTTCCCAGCCAGCCAAAAACATAAAGGTAAATTTTCTGTCCCAGTACTTTGTAACTCAGGTTTTCGTTTTTTCGGGCGATAAAATTCATTATCAAAGCCAGAATTATCAGCGGACCGAGCAGCACCAAAAGCTGTGTGAGAGTTGCAATTCCAGCATTTAGTATATAGTCCCAAATATTTTGCAGAGTTTCTTTCATGCCTTTTTAAAATAATCGTCACCCGACTCAAAGCGGGTGACGATTTATCTGAATCAAAATTTATTCATCACCCGACTCGAAGTCGGGCGATGAAGAAGCTTGTTAGTAATTGGTAAAATCCCATTTACCACGAATCGGGCGCGAAAGCATCATATTTGCCCAATCGTCGCCTGTAAATTTTTCAGCTTTTGGGTCCCACAAAAGTGGACGCTGCAATTCGTAAGCAATATTGGTAAGGTTGCAAACCGAAGCAGTGCGGTGTCCAACTTCAACGTCAGAAATTGGTTTGCTCCGTTTTTTAATTGCATTTATCCAGTCCTGATAATGGTTGTCACTGAAATAAACGCGTTTGTCTGTTTCTTTGATATCGGTTTTTGCAAGTTTATCATTTGGGAAAGTGCGCAGAAAATCGCGGCTTACTTCAATTTTTCCATCGGTTCCAATAAATTGAACGCCGTTGCCATCTTTTTCGCCACCCCACAATTTGTGGTTCACACGCACGCCATTTGCATAAATCATTGTTAATCCATGCGATTTTCCCGGTTCACCTGGAGGCAAAAACTGAACTGGCCCTGATTCATCCATTCCAAGCGCCCACTGCGAAATGTCGAACATGTGGGCACCCCAGTCGGTAACCAAACCACCGCCAAAATCGCGGTATCCGCGCCACCATGCCCACGAACCCTCAGTAGTCAGCGGGGCAAGTTGCTCATTGTAACCGCGGTACAGCGATGGTCCAATCCATTCGTTCCAATCAAGTCCTTCAGGTACTGTCTGAGTAGGAAGGTCGCACTGTTTAACTGGTTCTCCAACACTTACATTAACTTCGGTAATTTCGCCAATGTAACCGTTGCGAACCAATTCCACTGCATGACGGAAATCTCGCCACGAGCGTTGCATATTACCGGTTTGAAACACACGGTCGTATTTACGGGTGGCATTTACCATTGCGCGTCCTTCGGCAACAGTTAACGCCATTGGTTTTTCGCAATAAATATCTTTACCGGCTTTGGCAGCATCAACAGCAATCTGGGCGTGCCAATGGTCGGGTGTAGCAATTACCACTGCATCAATGTCTTTGCGTTCAAGCAATTCGCGATAATAATGGTAACTATCAATTTTAGCGTCGATACTTTTTTTGGCATTGTTGTTTTTTGCTGCTTCAACAAACATGTTGAGTTTGCTTTTAAATACATCACAGGCAGCAACGGTTACAGTTTCCTTGCAACCACCAATTCCATTCAGCAATGTTCCAACCTGTTTTCCGGTTCCGATAAATCCGAGGTTAATTTTGTCGTTGGCAGCTACAAAACCGTTTCCTCCTAAAACATGACGAGGTATTACAGTTACTGCAGCCGCACCTACTGCGGTTTTCCCGATGAAATTTCTTCTGTTCATTTTTGTCATTTTTTTATTGGTTAAATTGATTTAAGATTTTATTCAAATTGGATTGCTAAAATATCAAAATAATCACACTGTAATGACAAGGAGAGATTTTAAAATATTTTTTTCAGACAAAACGGCTTTACTTTACATACAATGTCAGTGAAATTCCACCGGTCAGGTTATTTATATCTTTTTCCACCGCCGTATATTCCCATAAAACATTATCTTTTTTTGATTTCTCGCTATATGTACTGGCATATTTAAAAGCTTCTGCTGTTTCATAAATAATTTGTCCGTCAGTTTTGTATGCGAAAGGAAGCGCCTTGGTCACGATAGTTATTTTATCATAATCTCCATTTGAATAGGTGAAATTATTTGTATACTCTACTGTGGCTGTTTTCTCACCATCCACGGTAATCTTTATCGAACCTTCTTTTTTAGGATTGGTGTCTGAAATATTCCAGGTGCCGGTGTACTGATTACCTACCTTAGATATTGTTCCGGAAATAGCAGAACCAGCAACATTTCCAACAGGATAATTTGTAATCTCGTTGGTCTGCAGGTTTGTAGTTTTGGATTTCGCCGGAATCATCCAGTTAAAATCGAACTGGTTGTATATTGTAGTGGCGCTAAAATCGTATTCGTTCGATTTAATCATAATGTCAGCCAATTCAATGTAGGCTATAATTTTTTTTGCGCCTGAAAATTTTTTATCGGTTTCGGTAACTGAAAATTTACCGTTTGACGCGGAGGCTGTTACCGTTGAAATTTTACCATCGACCAAAAAACTGACCTTGCCATTGTAATTCAATGTATTTGGATATTCATCAGTGGCTGTGTGTTTTATGGTACCATCAATTATTTTCTCTTGGATTTTAATTTCGAGGGAAACAGATAAAACCGGGAAAAAATGATGCATTACATGAATTCCGGCTTCAAGGATGGCTGGAACTAATTCGCTTGCCTGTGTCTCAACATTTTTTAAGGTAACTCTCGGGTACGACCTGTAATTAGAGGTCAGAAAACCAAGCAGCACCGACTGGTCATTGCACATCTGCACTTTTCTTCCGCTTGGGAAATTATAATTGTAATTAAAAGATTCTGCTTCATAAGCCAGTTTGTCGAGTTTGGGATTTGCAAAATCCTTTTTCCCGTTTCGCGAGTTGTATGTTTCAACTCCGTTCCCCGAAATTGTTTCATCAGAGAAAAAGTACTTATTGGTGAACCTGGCAAGTTGCCTGTTTACTTCAATGGCACTGGCTGCTGCAATAAACTGGCTTTTCAGAGTTGCATCGCAGGAGTTTCCTGCGTAACTGGCAATCCATGCAGGTTGAAATCCCCCTTCATACGGGTCGCTTCCACCCAATCCAAATCCGCCGTGTGCATCGTTCCTGACATGTGGCGTACAACCCATATCTGCGGTGTTGTGCAGAACTTCTCCAAGCGCACGGAGTGCTTTTGCCAGATAAAGATTCCGGAACTTTTCATCACTGCTGGTAATTGCTTTACCCATGTAATCTTTTGCCACATGCCACGACCATTCATTGTTTCCGTTCACATCATTTCCCATAAAGTGCCAGTACACTGCATCAACGCTCGGATTAAACTGAGCACCTGCCATGTTTATATCAGTTAAATGAGTTTTACCGTCATTCGAAACCGGGTCGTAAAAATGGCGGTAAGCTGCCTGAGCCTCCGGTTCGTCAGCGCTGTAACCGCCTTCTTTTATCCATTCTTTTATGGTGTAACTTCTGTCTTCTGTTTTTACTATCAAATACCCCGATTCGGTAACTGCAGGTCCGGTAAGTTTAACAAGATCAAATCCGAAATTGTAGTTTTTGAATTCAGTCCATTCGGAAGCTGAACTTTTAAATTTTGTGACAATTGCTGTGTTAAAGTCACGATGTGCTGTTTTATTGTCGTAACTCATTGAATTATTTATAATTGCAAGAGTCAGGATAATGGTTGCAAATATTTTTTTCATGACTGTGCCTATTATAAATCTTTCAGTTTCCATTTCCCATCGTCATCGAGAATCATCGAAATTTCGAACTTTTTCCCGTTGTACTGTACCTCGTACACAGCATAGAATCCATCGCAGGTAAGTAACCTGCGGGTTTTAAAAACATCGGCAAACTGCACAAGTTTTGAGGCGTTTTTTTGAACAGCATCTTTGTAGTATTTTTCGTAGGCAGGACTGACAAAGGCAAGAAAAGTCTGGGAATCACCGGCGTTTAAAGCTTTTTCGATTTTCCCGTTAGTTTCATCCAAAAGGGCAATTTTGTCTTTAACACTGTCATCCGGTTTGTTTTCCGGTTCATCAGTCAGGTTATCCTTGTTGCAGGAGCCTGTAAACAAAACAATCATCAAAATGATGAAGAATGAAATTAATAATTTGATTTTCATAATGGTTAAATTAAATGTTTATGGTTGTAAATCGATGATGTAAAATTGTATTTTTTTATATTTTCTACAAAATAATAATTGTCACAAAATGTATATTTTCTGTTACATTTGATAAAAAACTAAGCATTTGAAAACCATTCTTTCCATCGATTGCGGAACCCAGAGTTTAAGGGCAATTCTCTTTTCGCTGAAAGGGGAAATGCTGGCAATTCAAAGAGTTAAATACGAGCCTTATGTTAGCCTGAATCCGGGCTGGGCAGAACAGGATGCCGAAGTTTATCGTGAAGCATTAAAAAAAGCATGTCGGTTGCTGAAAAGTGAGAATCCGGAATATTTTAATTCGATTGCTGGAGTAGGAGTTACCACAATGCGCGATTCGATGGTAAATGTTGGCAGGGACGGAAAACCACTTCGCCCAATCATGGTTTGGCTTGACCAGCGCAAGGCAAAACCGGTTTATAAACCGGGCGTTGCCATGAAACTGCTGATTTGGTTTATCGGAATGCGCGACTCAATTAAGAAAGCTCAGCGCGATGGTAAATGTAACTGGATTCGACAGAATCAGCCCGAAATATGGGAGAAAACTCACAAGTTTATTCAGGTTTCGGGTTATTTGAATTATATACTGACTAGTGAATTTAAAGATTCTGTAGCCTCACAAATTGGTCATGTACCCTTCGATTATAAACGGCTGAAATGGGGAAACCCCAAAAATCTGCTCACCTTCAGCGCCAAACTTTACCCCGTTGAAAAAGATATGCTGCCTAAACTTGTTAAACCGGGAGAAATTTTAGGCCGAATCACAAAATCCGCCAGCGCAGAAACTGGTCTTCCCGAAAACCTGCCCGTTGTGGCATGTGGTTCCGACAAAGGTTGCGAAACACTTGGAATGGGTGTTTTATCGAATGCAGCCGCCAGTCTGAGTTTTGGCACTACTGCAACCATTCAGACCACAAGCAGAAAATATCTTGAACCAATTCCGTTTATGCCATCTTACCCGGCAGTTTTCCCAGGTTATTTTAATCCTGAAGTTGAGATATTCCGGGGATTCTGGATGA
>DATITY010000388.1:0-4083 GCA_035467235.1 Draconibacterium sp.
CCCAGTTCCCAGGCCAGCTTTGCCGCGGCAACAGTATTCTCAGGTGCCAGGTAAGATGCACCGCGGTGAGCAATAAATGTGGTTTGTGCCGTCATATTCAATACAAAAAAAATAAAGAGAGTTGTTATTTGCAGTTTCATAATTATCCTGTTTTATTGTCCGAAGATAGTCCATTCGGGAATAAAAATACCCTGATTTACGTTAAAAAATGTAGTTTTGATTTTTCTTTATTTATATCGATGAAATCAGGTTTTTCAACAAGTATCGGCATATTCTTTACCAAACTGGTGGCTAAGCTTCCGTTTTGGATTATTTACTCTTTTTCGGCTATATTTTACCGCATTATTTACTTTATTGTTGGTTACCGCAAATCTGTGGTTTTAAAGAATCTCAGAAATTCATTTCCTGAAAAAACTGAAGCGGAGATAAAAACCATTTCAAAAAAATTTTACCGCCATTTTAGCGATTTGACCCTCGAAACCATTAAAATGAGGGGAATGAAAGCAACCGATTTTGAAAAGCGGATGAAAGTTGCAAATGCTGATTTAATAAATCGTTATTTCGACCAGGGAAGAAGCGTAATGGTTTTAACGATGCACTACAACAACTGGGAATGGGGCACATATCTGTCGATGTATTTAAAACACAAATCGCTGGCGGTTTACAAGCCTTTGAACAATGTTCAGTTCGACAATTTTATGAACCAGACACGTTCGAGGTTTAATGCCGAACTGGTAAAAAATGAGCATATTTTGCGACACCTTTTGCGATACGAAAAACAAAATATCCCTGTTTTTGTGTGGTTGGCAGGAGATCAGTCGCCGGTTGCAGCTCATGACTACTGGTTTAGTTTTTTAAATCAGGAAGCCATGTTTTACCCGGGACCGGCATTTATTTCGAAAAAGTTTAATCAGGCTGTATTTTTTCAGAAACTGGAGAAAACCGGCAGGGGGAAATACGTTACCACTTTCGAACTGCTTTGCGAAAACCCGGCTGAAAAAAGCGAGATTGAAATTATAAAAATCTACATCGAAAAAATGGAGGAGATAATCAGGGAGAAACCTGAATTTTACCTTTGGTCGCACAAACGCTGGAAACGCAAGAGACCGGAAGGAATTCCCCTGCAAAATTAAATCAGTTAAAATGAACAGAACCGAACTGGCAAAAAGAGACAAACGTTTTCACGAAAGTGGTTTTAAAAGAGTCATTAACCAGGTTTTGGTTAGTCTCCTAATTGCTGTTTCCTGGTTGCCTTTTTGGGTTTTATACCGTTTGTCCGACGCGCTTTACATTCTTATGCGATTCGTTTTTAAATACCGTTACAATGTGATTACTGAAAATCTGAAGCACGCCTTTCCGGAAAAACCAGAGTTGGAAATCAGTCAAATCAGGAATAAGTTTTATCGTCATATCTGTGATATCATTTTTGAATCGGTAAAAGTTTACAGCATGAGCGATAAAGAGATGGGAAAACGGTTAACCGTGAAAGGAACCGATAAAGCCAACGAATTTTTTGAAGGGGGACGAAGTATAATTGCTTTGGCGATACATCATAATAACTGGGAATGGACCAGTTTTGTACAGTCGAAATTAAAACATCTCATTCTTACAGTTTATAATCCGGTTCGAGGCAATAATGCCATGGAAAAATTCCTGGTTCACAATCGCGGTAAATGGGGAAGTGTCTGTGTTCCGGTGCATAAAACAGCAAGATCGGCCATTGAATACAACTTAAAGGGACAACTCACCGGTCTTTGGCTGGCGGCAGATCAAACACCCCCGGCGAATTCAAAATTCTGGACACTTTTTCTGAATCAGGAAACTCCTTTTTTTTCGGGACCTGAAAAAATAGCCGCAAGTATGAATCAGCCTGTTTTTTTTCAACATACCAAGAAAACCGGACGGGGAAAATACATCATCGAATATTCAGTGCTCTTTGAAAATCCAAAGGAGGTGGAACAAAAAGATATACTGCTTGCCTACATCAGAAAAGCCGAAGAAATTATAAGGCAGGAACCAGAATATTACCTTTGGTCGCACAGGAGGTGGAAACACAAACGGCCTGAAGATATTCTGTTAACCCTTTAAAAACGCATCAATATTTTTTGCCGCAACCTTTCCAGCTTCAATGGCGTGTACGACAAGGCTTGCGCCTTTTTCGGCATCGCCTGCTGCAAATAATTTTTCTACCGATGTTTGTTTTTTATTGTTCACTTTCACGTTTCCACGCTGGTCGTATTCCACTCCCAAAGCATCGAGCAAGCCAACATGTACGGGCTGTGTAAATCCCATTGAAAGCAAAGCAATTTCAACATCAATAATTTCTTCAGTTCCGGAAATTTCGCTCATGTTCCAGCGGCCACTTCCATCTTTTTTCCAATCTACCTGAACGATCTCCACCTGTTTCAGCATACCATTTTCGCCAATAAATCTTTTCGTTGAAAGACTCCATCGGCGCTCACAACCTTCCATGTGAGAACTTGAAGTTCGCAATGTATTTGGCCAGTACGGCCAGGGATTATTATCCTCACGCTTTTCTGCCGGTTTTGGCAGAATTTCGATTTGAGTTACCGATCTTGCTTTTTGGCGGATTGAAGTCCCAACACAATCGGAACCAGTGTCGCCACCTCCAATCACTAAAACATTTTTATCTTTTGCCAGAATTCTGATTTCGCTATTAACAAGTTTTCCTGAAACTTTTTTGTTTTGCTGGGTTAAAAAATCCATTGCGAAATAAACTCCTTCCAAATCGCGACCCTCGATGGGCAAATCACGTGGTTGTTCTGCACCAACTGCCAGAAGAACAGCATCGTATTCATTATAAAGTTCTTCTTTTGAAATATCGACACCAACATTTACATTGGGTTTAAAAATAATTCCTTCGTCAACAAACAACTCCAACCGGCGATCGATAACACTTTTACTCAGTTTAAAATCAGGTATTCCGTAACGAAGCAAGCCACCAATTGCATCATTCTTTTCGTAAACGGTAACCCAGTGACCTGCCCTGTTTAACAAATCGGCTGCCGACAAACCTGCCGGGCCTGAACCGATTACTGCTACTTTTTTGCCTGTCCTTATTTTTGGTGGATTTGCTACAACAATTCCTGCTTCAAAAGCTTGCTCTACCGTGGCACATTCGTTTTCGCGAATAGTAACCGCCTCATCATGAATGGCTAAAACACACGATTTTTCGCACGGGGCAGGACAAATTCGTCCAGTAATTTCAGGAAAACTGTTTGTTGAATGCAAAATAAAATAGGCCTCATCTTTTCGTCCGCGGTAAATTGCATCCTGCCATTCCGGAATTTTGCTTCCTACCGGGCATCCCCAATGACAAAACGGAATTCCGCAATCCATGCAACGAGATGCCTGCAAAGCCCTGTCTTTTTCATTCAGTGTTTGCTCAACTTCACCATAATCATGCACTCTGTCATTCACCGGACGATATCCCACATCTTTCCGGGGTACTGTCATAAAACCTTTTGGATCTCCCATATCTATAAATCTCCTGATCTTTAATTGATAAAAATTTGTTTACTCGTGGCGGGAAGGATCGTCTTCCGTTAACTGCAATTTCTTTTGTAACTCCCTCAGCTTCTGTTCCTCCAATACTTTTTTGTATTCAAACGGAATTACCTTCACGAATTTGGGCAGATATTCTTCCCAATGCGTAAGGATTTTTGCAGCGAGTGAACTTTGTGTATATAAAAAATGATTATTGATTAATTCCTGTAATTCTTTTATATCAGATTTTTCGTCCACCGGTCCCAAATCAACCAGACCACGGTTACAATAATAATCGAAATCACCTGACATATCGAGCACGTAAGCAATTCCTCCGCTCATGCCAGCAGCAAAGTTTTTACCTGTTTTCCCGAGTACAACCACGCGGCCACCCGTCATGTATTCACAACAGTGATCGCCGGTTCCTTCAATTACCGCTTTGGCGCCCGAATTTCTCACGCAGAATCGTTCACCTGCAACACCTCTGATATACGCCTCACCACTGGTAGCCCCATAAAACGAAGTGTTTCCGATGATGATATTTTCCTCGGGCCTGAAAGTTGATTCCGGTGGCGG
>DATITY010000389.1:0-7108 GCA_035467235.1 Draconibacterium sp.
AACGAGGCAGGTTTTGATGATTCAAAATGGCAGAATTCAATCACCGTTCGTCCGCCAACCGGAATTCTAAAAGCCCAGATTTCACTTCCTGACCGCGTTACACAAACCATAAAACCTGTTTCGGTTACTCAACCTGAAAAGGGAATTTACAGGTTCGATTTGGGCCGTTTATTTTCGGGCTGGGCACGACTGAAAATTTCAGGACCAAAAGGAACTGAAATCAAGCTTCGGTTTATTGAAGAGTTCGGACCAACTTATGGTCAGACAGATACTTACATTTTAAAAGGTGAAGGTACTGAAGTTTGGGAACCCCGTTTTACATGGCATGCTTTTCGGTATGTCGATGTAATCGGCTCTCCTTCGGAATTAACGGTTGAAAATCTGGAAGGCCGCGTTGTAAATACCGATATCAGCAGGGCTGGAAGTTTTGAATGTTCAAATCCGCTTTTTAATCAGATTCTCGACAATTATCAATGGACACAGTTGGGGAATGTTCATGGCGGAATCCCCAGCGATTGCCCGCACCGCGAACGCCGCGGTTACACCGGCGATGGCCAGATTTCGGCCAAAGCAGCCATTTCCAATTTCGATATGTCGCAGTTTTACACCAAATGGCTGAATGACATCAGCGATGCACAAAATCATCTAACCGGTTATGTGCCAAACACAACTCCTTACCAGGATGGGGGAGGAGGAACAGCGTGGGGTTCAGCGTACATCATCATTCCATGGAATATGTACCAGTTTTACGGCGATGTTCGGTTGCTGCAGCAACATTATTCGGGGATGAAACACTGGATTGATTACATGAAAAATTCGCTGAACAACGATGGAATTCTGGCTAATCAGGGACTGGGTGAGTGGGTGCCACCGGATATTGTGGAAATACCGGCAGACTTTGTAAATAGCTGTTATTATTATCATTGCTGCCGGTTGATGAATCAGATTTCCGGAATATTGAAAAATAGTACTGACCAGGAATATTTCGCAGGTTTGGCTGAAAAGGCGAAGTCGGATATCAACAAAATGTATTTTAATGCAGCTAGTTCAAGCTATTCTATCGGAAGACAGGGAGCTAATGTTTATCCGCTGGGCTTCGGTTTTGCTGAACAGAATAATGTGGAAGCGGTGTTTGCAAATCTGGTGAATAATGTTGTAAACGACAACAAAGTACATTTCGATACTGGCATTTTGGGAACACCGCTTCTGCTCGAAGTTTTAACTGAAATGGGCAGAGCAGATCTGGCATACACTTTAATGAACCAGCGCGATTTTCCCGGTTTTGGTTTTATGATTGAAAAGGGCGCAACTACAATCTGGGAAACTTTCCAGGGCGATGTTTCGCACAGTCACCCCATGTTTGGCAGCGTTTGCCAGTGGTTTTATCAATATTTGGGCGGAATAACGCCTGAACCTGAAAAACCGGGATTTAAACATTCAACAATCAAACCGGTTCCTGTTAGCAGTTTGACCTTTGCCAACACTGCTTATCAATCGATGTACGGAGAAATTAAAACGCAATGGAGATTTGAAGGCGATAATTATCTGCTGAATGTGACCATTCCCGCCAATACCACGGCCACAGTTTATGTACTTGCCGGCAGTGAAGGAAAAGTAACTGAAGGTGGTTTGTCAATTGACAATAATCAGCACATAAAATATTTAAAAAATGAAGGTCAATTTGCTGTTTATGAGGTCAAATCAGGAAATTACCAGTTTCAGTCAGCAGGTGCAAAAAACTTACTGAAAAATACAATTCTTTCAAATCCGGTTATTCATCCTTCCGATACTTTGGCTATGAAAAATGATTCAGTAAAAATTCAAATAAAGTCGGATGTTGCCGAAGCTCAAATCTATTTCACAACCGATAATACCGAACCGGATAACAGCTCTAAGTTGTATCTTGAACCGTTTTATATTTCGGAACCAACCGTAATAAAAACCAAAGCATATCTCGACGGACTTGAACCCAGTTTCACCAAAACCAATTTTATTGATTTTATTGATGCTGAAAAAAATGGTTTGACTTACAACTATTACGAAGGAATCTGGACAAAAATTCCTGATTTTTCAAAATATCAGGTTATCAAATCAGGTACAGTTTTCAAATTTGGTTTGGATGAAATCATTCCAACAAAAGATGAGTATGCTTTAACTTTTGAAGGCCAAATTCAAATCAATGTGTCAGGAATTTATGAGTTCTTTATCCAGTCGAATGATGGCACGAAGTTGTTTATTGACAACCAATTGGTGGTCGATCATGATGGTCCGCATGGGGCAGATATCGAAAAAACAGGAAAAATGAAATTGCAGGAAGGAATGCATCCCATCAGGCTCCATTATTTTCAGGCGGGTGGCGGAATGTTCCTGAAAGTGCAGTATTCAGGGCCGGGCATTGCAAAACAGGAATTACCGGCAATGATTTTATTTAAAAACAGTGAATTAAAATAGTAATATGAAAAAAACATCTTTAAACGATATCGCTCAGCAACTGGGAGTATCTAAAACGCTGGTTTCGCTGGTTCTCAATGGCAAGGCGAGAGAACACCGCATTGGCGATGAGGTATGCAAAAAGGTGGAAAATCTGGCCAAAGAACTCAATTACAAACCCAACCAGATTGCAAAGGGGTTGCGTACCGGAAAAACAAATACCATCGGTTTAATGATTGCCGATATTGCAAACCCGTTCTTTGGAAAACTGGGGCGCGAAATCGAAAAAGAAGCAGCTATTCACGGTTACCGCGTTATATTTTGCAGTTCCGATGAAAATGCTGAGAACTCGCGCGAACAAATCGAGATGCTTCAGCAGGGCCAGGTTGACGGATTTATTATTGCACCTCCCGCAGGAAGCGAAAACCAGATTCTTTCGCTGAAAAGAAGCAGAACGCCGTTTGTTCTGATTGACCGTCATTTCCCTGATATTGAAACCAACTATATTGTGGTGGATAATGTTCAGGCTGCTTATGAGGCTGTAAATCATTTAATTGTAAAAGGACATCGGAAAATTGCCTGCGTTACCCTCAATGTTCATCTGAACAACATGAACCAGCGGGTACTTGGTTACAAACAGGCGCTGATTGACAACAACATACCTGTTGACCAAGAGTTGATTAAAATGATGCCTTTCTCCCACGAAAAAGACGATGTAGTTTGTGCAGTGAAACAGTTGTTTGAAGAAAATAACAGGAAGGCAAATGCCGTATTTTTTGCCACGAGCAAATTGGGAATTATGGGAATTGAAACCATCCATTCGCTGGGTTTGGCAATTCCCGATGATGTTGCCGTTGTAAGTTTTGACGACCCGGATGCATATAAAATCAGTCAGCCACCCATTTCAGCAATTGCGCAGCCATTAAAGGAAATAGGCAGGGAATCAATCAGGGTGCTACTCGAGCTGATGAATAATGACAGGGTAAGTTCCGAAGTTCAGAAAATAGTTTTGAAGGCAAATTTTATCCCGCGAAAATCAAGCGGATAGTCTTTTTTTGTAATTTGGCTAAACCGATTTAACAATTGATTTTAAATTTTTAAATAACATCAGAATGAAGAATGGATTTTATCTGGGAATCGACATCGGCGGCACAAAATGCGCGGTGGTTGCAGGTGATGAGGATTTCAATATTTATCAAAAAATACAATTTGAAACAAGAACTGGTGAAAGAGATTATAATGCCGTTCTCGATGAATTTTTTGTTCACATTGAATCATTGTTTTCAACTTATCCGAAGCAACAATTAAAAGGAATTGGAATCAGTTGCGGCGGCCCGCTCGACTCAAAAAAGGGAATGATTTATTCTCCGCCCAATCTTCCGGGTTGGGACAACGTACCCATAGTGGAAATATTCAGTAAAAGATTTGGGGTTCCCGTTTCCATTCAAAACGATGCCAATGCCTGTGCACTTGCCGAATGGCTGATGGGCGCCGGGAAAGGCACCCAAAACATGATTTTTCTGACCTTTGGAACAGGAATGGGTTCGGGACTGATTCTGAATGGGCAACTTTATGCCGGAACAAACGATTTGGGTGGCGAAGTCGGTCACATCAGGCTGGCGAAAAACGGTCCGGTTGGTTTTGGCAAAGCTGGTTCTTTCGAGGGTTTTTGCAGTGGTGGAGGAATTGCACAGCTTGCCGAAACGATGGTTTTGGAAAAACTGCAAAAGGGTGAAAAAGTTGCCTTTTGTCCCGATACTGATTCGGCAAAAAAACTCACTGCCAAAACCGTTGCCGAAGCTGCCGTTGCCGGTGACAAAACTGCACTTGAAATCATCAAGGTTTCTGCTGAATATCTGGGTCGCGGACTGGCTGTGCTTATAGACATTCTGAACCCGGAATGTATTGTAATCGGAAGTATTTATTCCCGTAACGAAATGCTTTTCAAGCCACATGTTGATCGGATTCTGGCAGAGGAGGCCATTCCTTCAGCCATTGAAGTTTGCCGGATTAAACCTGCTTTACTGGGTGAATCCATCGGTGATTTTGCTGCCCTTTGTGTGGCATTAAATGCGAAATAAATTCAAATTAAAAAGGAAATGGAATCGAAATATATTTTACAGGAAACACTGCGTCGCTATAAACAACTGGAGTTTTTGGAAGAGGCAATTCAGAAAGCTGCCGACACAATTATTGAAACTTACAAAAACGGAGGGAAAGTTTTGGTTTGCGGAAACGGAGGAAGTTGTTCCGACGCCGACCATATTGTTGGCGAGCTGATGAAAAGTTTTGAAGGACGACGCCCGCTGGCAAAGGAACTACGGGATGAACTGGTCAGGTTGTCGCCCGAAACCGGAAAAATGTTGGCTGAAAAACTGCAGCAGGGTTTACCAGCCATTTCGTTAACAGTACACCAGTCGCTCATTACAGCTATTGCCAACGACATCAGTGGAGAGGTGATTTATGCACAGCAAGTGGTTGGCTGGGGCAACCGGGGCGATATACTGATTGGACTGAGCACCTCGGGAAACTCGCAGAATGTGATTGATGCCATGATTGTCGCAAAAGCGAAAGGTTTGACCACCATCGGTTTCACCGGTGAATCTGGCGGTAAAATGAAAGAGTGGTGCGATATTCTGCTCAATGTTCCGGAGCGCCGCACTGCTTATGTGCAGGAGTTGCACCTGCCTGTTTATCATGCAATTTGCATGATGGTTGAAAAGGAAATTTTTGGATAGAGGTTTTTTCCAGACCTGTCAGCGTCGAAAGACCTGACAGCGTCAAATTGGAAAATTAAAAATGATATTTTGAAATAATAAGGTTAGATCAATTTGGTCATTTATTAAAGCTACTAAGGTTTGGGAAGGTAAAATAAGGTTTTTGGGAATACAAATTTGATATGGAATTGCAGTTATAAAACCTTAGTAGAATTTAGACCATCTTGAGTAACAAAACCTTATTATTCAGTTTAATAAAGGATACGAATACAAATTTAAAATA
Source organism: Draconibacterium sp. (assembly GCA_035467235.1). Taxonomy (GTDB): domain Bacteria; phylum Bacteroidota; class Bacteroidia; order Bacteroidales; family Prolixibacteraceae; genus Draconibacterium. The sequence goes on from DATITY010000389.1 coordinate 5,431, forward strand.
AGTCGCAATGAATAATTCCAGCAAAAAACCGGCATTAACCCGCCGGCAATTTATCAACCGTACAGCTATCGGAACGGCGGCAATAGCAATTGCTCCCATAAACACGGTTTTTGCCCAGTCGCCGGTATGGCCAGCCAACGCCGGTGGGCTCACCTTTCACATGATTGGTCACGCCCACATCGATCCGGTTTGGTTGTGGCCCTGGACAGAAGGTGTTTCAATAACACACAGTACATTTCAATCGGCGTTGGACCGTATGAACGAAGATCCCAATTTTTGTTTTATCAGCAGTTCAGCCCAGTTTTACCATTGGGTGGCCGAAAACGACCCCGTAATGATGGCAAAAATCAAAAAACGGGTGGAAGAAGGGAGGTGGTGTATCATCGGCGGCTGGTGGGTGGAACCCGACGTAAATATTCCGTCGGGAGAAGCCATGGTCAGACAGGGTTTGTACGGACAGCATACTTTCCAGAAACTCTTTGGCAGAAAGGCAACCATCGGTTTCAATCCCGATTCGTTTGGCCACACTTCCACACTCCCGCAAATTATCAAAAAACAGGGGATGGACAAATACATGTTTATGCGTCCCGGCCCCCATGAAAAAACATTGCCAGCCGACCTGTTCTGGTGGCAGGGCGCTGATGGAACTGAAGTACTTACCTACCGGATTCAGGAAAGCTACAACGACACCACACTGAATGGCGACCGCATGAAAAGGGTGGCCGGCAAGGCAACAGAACAACCCATGAAAGATTTTATGTACTTTTTTGGCGCTGGCGACCATGGCGGTGGACCTACCAAAGAGAACATGAAAACCATCGCAAAGTTTCAATCTGAACAGGGTGCACCGGTAATAAATTACAGCACTCCTGAAAGATATTTCAAAAAGATTGAAAGTGATAAAAATCTGAAACTGCCAATTGTATATGATGATTTACAGCATCATGCTGTGGGTTGTTATACTGCTGAATCGGAAATAAAAAAGGGAAACCGCCACTCGGAAGCTGCGCTCGTTACTGCCGAAAAAATTGTATCCATCGGCGCAAAAGCCTGGGGAGCCAGATACCCGAAAAACGAGCTGACAACGGCCTGGCAAAGGGTGTTGTTTCTGCAGTTTCACGATAGCATGGCCGGAACATCGCTGGTGGAACATTCGCAGACTGCCCGCGAAGGATATGGTTTTGCACTCGACACAGCCCACCAGGCAACCACCATGGCGATTCAGAAACTCGAATGGCAGATTGCCGCCGAAGACCCGGATTCCCAGTATCTGGTAGTTTTCAATCCGCATGCCTGGGAGGTGGAAGAAAATATTGAATACGATTTCAACTGGGGAACCATGCACAAAGGTTCGCGCGTGGAAGATGAAACCGGAAACACTCTTCCACACCAGTGGACAGCCGGTTCAACAGAAACAGGAAGTCGCAGGAAGCTGATTGTGAGAGTGAAAATTCCAGCCATGGGATACCGCCAGATAAGGTTGCATGATGGTGATGCCGGAATGGCTCCAACACAGGTGAAAGCCGAAGAAAATAGGCTGGAAAACGAATTCTATAAGTTGAGTTTTTCTTCTGACGGAACCCTGAGCATTTTTGATAAAGAACGCGGAAAAGAAATTTTTGCCGGCGGACAAAAAGGTTGCAAAGCTGTGATAATCGACGACCCGAGCGATACCTGG
>DATITY010000390.1:0-2675 GCA_035467235.1 Draconibacterium sp.
AGTTAAGAAAATACGGCTTTAAAATTTATATCGCTTGAAAAAAACAGTCCTTAAAATTTTAAAATTCCTGGTATTTTTTACTTTGGGAATATTTATTTTCTGGCTTATTTATAAAGATCAGGATATTGAACGGATTAAGTCTGTTCTGAAAAATGAGGTCAATTATTTCTGGGTTATTGTTTCGCTTTTAATTGGATTAATCAGCCACATAAGCCGAACTTTGCGATGGGGATTAATGATTGAACCAATTGGTCACAAGCCCAGGTTTGTGAATACTTTTATGGCGGTAATGATTGGTTACCTTATGAATATGGCGTTCCCGCGAATGGGTGAAATTTCGAGGTGCGGAGTTCTTTCGAGATATGAAAAAATATCGTTTACAAAATTGTTTGGGACCGTAGTTGCTGAGCGGCTGATTGACGTTATTTCGTTATTGTTGCTGCTTCTCATTGTCATATTTTCGCAATTCGGTCAAATGTTAAGTTTCCTGAAGCGCAATCCCGAAATTCAGGAAAAACTTACACATGTTTTCAGGTCACCCTTACTGATTGGTGTTGTAATTGCGGTTATTGTACTGGCTTATTTACTCCGGAATACATTTAAACAAACTACAATATTCAAAAAAGTAATAGGAATCCTGCATAATTTTAAAGAAGGATTTATCTCTATCCGTTCTATAAAAAGGAAAGGCTGGTTCTGGTTTCATTCGGCCTTTATCTGGTTTTGTTATTACCTGATGCTTTATGCGATATTTTTTGCATTCGATTTTACGCGCGGTTTAAATCCAATTGCCGGTTTAACCACCTTTGTTTTTGCAAGTTTCGGGATGGTTGCGCCGGTGCAGGGTGGAATTGGGGCCTGGCATTTCATGGCTATCGAAGGATTGGCATTGTACGGAGTGGCCTACGAAAACAGCGTAATTTTTGCTTTTGTGGCGCACACATCAATGACAGTAATGATTATTGCAGTAGGATTAATTTCGATGTTGATACTTCCGTTTATTAACCGAAGAGACGATTTTACGGATTTTAAACCAGTACAATAAAATTGCATTTCTTTAAACTTAATTCCAGACAGGAATGAATACAGAGCTTTTTATTTCGAACAGGTTATTTTTCGACAAATCGAACCAGCAGTTTTTATCGAAAAAAATCATTAGGATTGCGCTTTTCGGTATTGCTCTGGGTTTGGCAGTAATGATTGTTTCGGTGGCGGTAATCACTGGTTTTAAAACAGAAATCAGAAACAAGGTGATTGGTTTTGGGTCGCACATTCAGATTATTAATTACGATTCAAGAAATTCATACGAGATTCCGCCGATATCCCAAAATCAGCCTTTCCTCGACAAGTTAAAAGCTTTGAATAATGTTGAAGCTATTCAGGTTTTTGCAACAAAACCCGGAATGATAAAAACCGATGAATCAATCCAGGGAATTGTTTTTAAGGGAGTTGAACCAGGTTACAACTGGACTTTTTTTAAGAAAAATCTGGTTGACGGACAAATTCCCCAATTAAATGACACTCTCCGCATAAACGAAATTTTGCTTTCAGAAAATATTTCCCGCTTGTTAAAATTGAAAACCGGCGATTCTGCTGTTTTGTATTTCGTTAACGAAAACGAAGTAACCCCGCGAATGCTTCAGCTTAAAGTTAGCGGCATTTACCGAACCAGTCTCGAAGAATTCGACAACCTGTTTATAATTGGCGATATTAAACAGGTACAGCGGCTAAACGACTGGCAAAACGATGAAATCAGCGGATTCGAAATTCTTGTTTCCGACTTCGGTAAAATTAACTTCATTGAACAGGAAGTAAGAAACATTGTAGTGGATTACAGCAGTGAAAACAGTGCTATTCTTCGCACCGAAAGTATAACAAGGCAATATCCGCAAATATTCGACTGGCTCTCTATTTTAGATATGAATGTCTGGGTGATACTCTTTTTAATGGTTATGGTTGCCGGTTTTAACATGATATCGGCTTTGCTGGTTTTGATTCTGGAACGAAGCACGATGATTGGCGTTTTAAAAGCGTTAGGCAGCCCCAACTGGAGCATCAGAAAAGTGTTTTTATACCTCTCTGTTTTTCTTACCAGCCGCGGAATGCTTTGGGGAAATGCCATTGGAATTGCAATAATTGTACTCCAAAAACTTTTTCATATTATAAAACTAAACCCGGCAACTTATTATGTCGATGTGGTTCCGGTGAATTTTAACATCGTACATATTCTGCTACTAAACATTGGTTGTATTGTGGTTACAACATTAATGTTGGTAATTCCGAGTTACCTCGTCAGTAAGATTTCTCCCGATAAATCTATCCGGTTTGATTAATATCAATTTCTTTGTATCGTTGTTTTAATTAAAATTTATACATTTACCGCTCAAAAATTAAGATAAAATGTTTTTTGTAGGTGCAACCGGACAACTTTTAACCCTAATGCTTACGGTATGTTTGCCGTTTGTGTTTTTGGTTTCATCGCAACCTAAAGCAGAATTACTGGAAGAAACATTGAATTTTGAAAACCGAATAATCCAACAGGAGGTTTCTGCTCCCGAAATCAACAGTTTTATATTAGACCTTAATTTCGCAGACAAGTTTGAGGATATAAAATTTGAAGCTAAGGAAGTATTCACTCAAAAAATGCCGCCTACAGAATTTCGGGTAAAATGGAA
>DATITY010000391.1:0-2018 GCA_035467235.1 Draconibacterium sp.
AGAGATGCCCATAATTTTTTGTATATGTACCACAAAGTACATTATCCTTTATCACTTTTGATTTAAATGCTCCAATAACAGTACCACTCCTGTTTTCCGTATTTTTTTGCAACACCCGCGTAACTCATTGTAAATCAATTACAGGTTTGTAATTTTGGGTGTTGCAAAATTCTTAAGATGTTTGTAAGAGAGTTAAAAAATCGTAGTGGAAGTATTAGTATTCAGATAATTAGCAAGTCCAGAGGGAGGTATAAAGTAGTTAAGTCGTTAGGTTCTGCCACCACACGGCAGGAAATTGAAAGGCTCACCCAGCTGGCAGAACAGGAGATTGAGCGGTTATCAGAACCGTTGCCCTTGTTTTCATCGTCTGATGATGTCCTTGTCGAGAAAGTGTTTGAATCGCTTCATAACTCCAGTATTCAGACGTTAGGCCCTGAACTGGTTTTCGGAAAAATTTTTGATTACATCGGGTTTAACCAGGTTGGTGAAGATTTATTCAGGCATTTGGTCATTTCCCGGCTTGCTTTTCCGCTGAGCAAGCTAAAAACCATCGAATACCTTTATCGTTACCAGGGAGTAATGCTTGACATCGATGCAGTTTACCGTTTTCTCGATAAGTTAAACTCAAAGCTCAAAGAACAGGTAGAGCAAATCGCATTTACGCATACAAAGAAAGTTTTGGAAGGAAACATCAGCGTGGTGTTTTATGATATGACCACGCTTTATTTTGAGGCCAGCGATGAAGACGACCTGCGTAAAACGGGTTTTTCGAAAGACGGCAGGCACCAGAACCCGCAAATATTTATCGGGCTTCTGGTTGGTCTGGGAGGTTATGCCATCGGGTACGATATTTTCGAAGGCAATTCTTACGAGGGACACACACTGATTCCGTTTCTGGAGAAGATGGAGCAGCGGTTTAAGTTGGGCAAACTGGTGGTGATTGCCGATTCGGGGTTGCTGTCAAACGATAATATAACAGCTCTCGAAACTAACGGCTATGAATACATACTTGGTGCCCGTCTGAAAAATGAATCGGGCAGAATAAAAGCAGAAATACTTCAACACACGTTCAGTGATGGCGATACCACCAGCATTGCAAAAGATGAAAAAACAAGGCTGATTGTCAATTATTCCACAGCCAGGGCATCGAAAGATGAATACAACAGAAAAAGAGGCCTGACCCGTTTGGAGAAACAGGTTCGGGCCGGAAAACTTACCAAATCAAACATCAACAACCGCGGTTACAATAAATACCTGAAACTATCGGGCGAAGTATCCATTGAGATCGATTACGAAAAGTACAATCAGGACAAAGTATGGGATGGACTGAAGGGATACGTGACCAATACCCGGCTAACCGATGCAGCAGTAATGGAAAACTACAAAAACCTGTGGCACATCGAAAAGGCGTTCCGCATGTCGAAAACCGATTTGCGCATCAGGCCCATCTATCACAGGCTGCGCAACAGGATAGAGGCACACATTTGCATCGCCTTCACTGCTTATTGCATTTATAAAGAACTCGAACGTGTTCTTTACCAGGAAAAATCAAATCTTTCACTCAAAAAAGCAGCCGAACTTACCCACAACATGTACCAGATTACCTACACGCTTCCCGATTCCAGGCAAACAAAAACAAGGTTATTGACTATGGACGATGACCAGCAGAAACTATTCAAAATTATCACTAAAAATTATTAGGGTGTTGCAACGCTGAAAACAGGAAAGGCCATAAAAAATATTATCCGGGAAGAAAATCAATTCCTTCCCGGATAAGTATTAAATTAAATCATTTCAGGTTTAATAACCCTGGTTCTGAACCAGATATCCTTCGTTGGCTGATGCACCATCGATAGCCGTTTGTGGAATTGGGAACAGACGTTTTTTAACATCACTGTTTGTCTTTTCTGTCCAGGTACCTTCGTATTTTCCAAAACGGATCATATCTGTACGGCGCTGGTGTTCCCAGTAAAATTCGAATCCACGCTCACGGAAAAGGAGGTTAGCATCCATTGATG
>DATITY010000392.1:0-12197 GCA_035467235.1 Draconibacterium sp.
ACCATTCTGCTCATCTTTTCTGTTTTATTATGTTTTTTATTTCAGGATACAAATCCAATTTTACCCATAAAAATTCAGGCTCTGTTTTTAATGCTTTCTCGCAGTAATATTTAGCCAACTCATATTGCTTCAACTCTTTGCAGCTCATCACAATCATGGCAAGCAAGCTCAAATAGTTCCAGTCATTCTTTATTTTTTCGGGATTTCTCTCCATCAGATTTTCAGCTTTTTTAAAATTTTCAAGCGCCACGGTTTTAGAACCGCCAAAAACTGAAGGCATGTAAAATTCCGAATTTCCAATTTGAATATATCCATACGGATTATTCTTATCAAGTTCAATGGCTTTTTTTGCACTTTCAACACTTTTTGGCCCGATAAACGGCGCCTGCAATTTATTCAGTCCCACCCCGTAGCCATAAAATGCGGATTTATAAGCATTTAGGATTGAAAGCTCAAAACTTTGCTTTTCAAGTATTTCAATATTTTTTTCTGCCAGCGAAAGGTATTTTTTTGCCTGTTCGTTTTCCTTGTTGCCAATGCACCAGCCAATATAACCGTATTGGTAATTCAGCAGTTCCAGCAGAAAATCATTATCGCGTTTTGTTTCAAGGTTCATTCTGTCCATCACTTTTTTCCATTCGTTCATGTTGTTACTGATGTACGCCTTGTAAATTTCGGTTTTGTATGACGCCATTGCACCCAAACTGCTAAATATCAGCAAAATCAGTATTACGATATATTTCTGCCTTTCCATTCGTATTGATTTTTATACCGGTTAACCACTGCTTTCAGAACAAATAAACCCAGTGCAAGTTGTTGCGGAATCAGAAAAATGAGATTCATTAAAACACTTTGTCTTGCGGCAACTGAAACTGTGATTCGTGTCAAAATGAAAATGGTGAGGTATGAAATGAAAATCATTTTCGGAAGAGTTAAAAAAACAACGATAAATCCAAAAGTGGTGACCAGCCAAAACAGAATCGCCAAAGAAAAACTGTTCCCAAAAAACTGCGTTACATTTTTTGAAAATCCGTGTACCGCTTCCAAAAAGCCGCTGTACATGCGGCAACTGACTGATTCTTTACCGGTAATACAGGCAATTTTTATTTTTTCGTTTTTGTAATACCTTGCAATTTTAATGTCCTCCACCTTGTCGATTTTCATTTTTTCGTGAGGAAGGTTATTCTTGTAAATTTCAGCATTAAAAAGCATAAACTGCCCGTTTGCAGCGGCCAGCGACGAAAACCCGGTTTTACGCACAAGAATTAGCGGAAGCAGCGTCAGTAAAATGAAATGCATTAAAGGAACAGTAGCTTTTTCGCCTGACGAAGTCATGATTTGTCGCGGAAAAATGGACAACAATCCCAATTTGTGTTTTTCTGAAAATGTGCAGGTTTGCCGGATAATTCCGTTTCCGATTCGCACATCAGAATCGAGGAATAACAAATATTTACCATTTGCAAGTTTTGAAAGCGAATGACAGGCGTGATTTTTACCCAACCAGCCTTCGGGCAATCCTTCAGAGTTGATAAGTTTTACACGCGAATCTTTTTGGGAAAAACCGGTAACTATTTCGGCAGTTTTATCGGTTGACTGGTCGTTAAAAACCAGTATTTCAATGTTTCGATAGTCGTGAGAAATTAAATCGTTTAGAAGGTTGGCGATGTTTTTTTCTTCATTACGTGCCGGAATTAATACCGAAACCAAGTGATTAAAATTTGTATTCGACATTGTCAACTTTTGCGAAAAAATCAGGTTTACCAGCGCTACCACAAACTGCAATAAAGTAAAAGCAAATATGAACCATGCCAGTATTGTCATTTGGCTTCCAGTTTTTGTTTTTCGATGCAAATTTGATAAAAAGTACTGAAGGCCAACTGGATGGCTTCGGTTTTGAATTCATTTTCAGCGTATTCCTGAAGATATAAATACAAAGCCGGTTTGTCGCTCGAAAAAAAATCGACCAGCGAAACCATGAAAATAACCTGAACAGGATTTTGTAATTTCTTCAGAATATGTTCGAGTCCGCGTTCGAATTTAAAATCAGGCTCATGCATCGACTGGATTTTCCCCTGCGGATACATTAAAACCAGATTGTTTTTATTGGTCAGCAGTTGTCTTGTGTAATCGAGCGTTTCAATAATACTTTTCGAATTTTTCCTCACAGAAAAACCTCCGGTGTAATTAAAAAACCAGAATTTTCGCAACTGGTCCTCGAGCATCATAAAATGAAATCTGCGTTTAAAAATCTGCTGATTTACATATTCAACCCATAAACCATCCCACCAACTGTTATGGTTGGTGATGAGTAAAACCGGCAGATTTTTATCATCAACTTCGCCAATAATTTTAATTGGTTTGAAATTCCGACGGATTTTCCAGCGGATAAACCATTTAAAAAACGGATAGATAACTGCGTTATGTTTTGCCTTTAAAATCAATGGTTTATGCTTTAAATATCATTAATGAAAGAAAAAACAGGAACTGAAGTATAAAAATCAGCGGAGCAATTTTATTACTGGTTTTAATATTTAAAAGTCTGAAAACCAATACAAAAATAAAAGCCACAACAAACCAGGCGATATAATTTTGCAAAGGAATTACTTCGTTTTTCCAGTTCCACATACCCAAATCGGGTGCAACCTGCTCAAGTACCAAATCATAAACCACCATCAAAACCGGTGGTAACAAAAAAGATATGAATCTACCGGAATTTAATCTTTCGGTTAATGAAGAAGAAACGTAAACCAGGAAAAGCCAGTTCATTCCAATAATCAAAGGAGTTTTAAAAATCTGATAGCCAAGGGTTCCGCCATAAATATATTCACCAAAAATGATCCCGGTATTTACCCCGATGCTTTCAATTACAAATCCTGAAATGTAAACCAAAACAAAGGCGGTAAAAGTTTTCAATTCCCATTTGGCCTCGTGAAAAAGCAACACTCCTGCAAACCCAAGTATTAAAGCAAATGGAACCAACCGGATGAAAAGCGGCCTTGTTTCAGGGAACGAAAGACCTAAAACTCCAACCAGGTAAAAAATTGCGTAGAAAATTTTTACTTCCCTGACCCATTTAAAAGCAGCTTGTTGTATTTCTTTGAAAAAGTTCATCGGCTGATTTTTTTAGTACAGGGTTTTTAGTTTATCACGAAACATCAGACTTAAAAAAATCATGCTAAAACCATACGCAAAATCTTCAACCGGAATGGAGAAAAACCTGATTCCAAGATTCTCTTCGTTGTTGTACCAAACTACTTCGCTTTCGATAAAACTGCCGGTAAGCACGCCATTAACAATGAGAAAGGGAATCAGAATCAGCAAAAAAGTAATGTAAAACTGATTGATAATATTTGATTTGCTGAACAGGTAAATTACAAGAGTGAAAATGAGCGTACTATAAATATAAACAGTGTAAATTTTATCAAGATTGAACAAAACAAGCAATACTAAAACAATCAGCAGAGTAACCGTGATAATTTTACTTACACGATTATTGAGTTTTATTTGAGGAAAGTACAGTACAAAAGCGTCGTGCAGAAAAATGCTTGCATAAGGAATGACAATAAAAAAAAGCCACTCCTCGATGGGTAGGTTGAACAACAAAATATTTGAATGGTAACGTGGATTAAAACCCCAAACACCGGCTTTGGTAAGCAACACATCGAAAAATATATATACGGCAGCTACCACAAAAATTGCCGGAAACAGGTATTTCCACTGGCGCCAGAATTGAAGTTTTTTATCGAAACTTAATATGAACGGCACTGCAACCGATGAAACCAGCAAAATAAAGTAAAGCGACATATTTTACGTTTTAAAAAAACGGCGTGGAAAAACCAGCAAGCCAAAGTTATGAAAATCATCTTTGCTTTTTGGCCAGTGGTGTGCCTTGTGTGCATTAATAATTGCCTTTATCAAAAAAGGCCGGTGTTTTTGAAAAAATGGAATATTTATCCTTTTATGAATGATGACATCGTGAATGATAAAATAAGTCAGTCCGTACAAAGTTATTCCAACTCCAATATAAACAATTGGATAATAGCTGATTGTAAATCCGGCTATCAATAAAACAATGGCAGGGATGGCATAAACCAGGAAAAACAGATCGTTTTTTTCAAACCGTTTATCTTCTGTTTTTTCAGGAAGTGGTTGCTGATGGTCTTTGCGGTGATGGTCAACATGCCATTTCCACAAAAATCCATGCATTACATATTTGTGGTTAAACCAGGCTACAAACTCCATAAAACTGAAAGCGACAAGAATTAAAGCAATATTTTTCATTGAGTTGTGAGTTTATGTTTGCCGATGTGCGTATTCACCTGTTTTACAATTTTCCGGAACCAAATGGTGTAATTTTCAGGGTTAGTTTTAATGTCATTGTCCAATTCCAGGTAATTAAGGTATTTGTATTCAGAAACTTCCGAAATATTTAAAACCGGCATTTGATCTGAAACACCTAAAAAAACATAATCCAGTTCATGTTCGATAAGCCCGTTTTCAAGTATTTCGCGATAAGTAAAATTGAATAGCGGAATCAAATCACATTCCATACCCATTTCTTCCGATAACCTGCGTTTTGCGGCATTTTCCGTAGATTCTCCTGGTAACGGGTGGCTGCAGCAGGTGTTGGTCCAAAGTCCTGCGGAATGATATTTTTCGGAAGCCCGGCGTTGTAAAAGCCATTCGTCCTCCGAATTGATAATAAATACCGAAACTGCCCGGTGCAACAGGCCTTTTTCGTGTGCTTCGGTTTTGCCCATCAAGCCGGTTTCTCTATCATTTTCGTCAACCAATATAACTTTGACTTCCTCCATGTTTGTGCTTTTTTCAAGTTGAATTTTAAATTAAGCCAAGGTTGTATTTTAAGTGTGCTTTTAAAAGTATCAACATTTTTTTTGAGTCTGAAATCCTGATTCTTGTTGAAACTATTTTTTCCGCTGGTGTATTTTTTAGTTTCTTCAGCAAATTTCTATAATACGAAAATGCGATATACACTGCCAGTTTCGACCTCCCGGGGAGTTTTTCAATTCCCTTTTTTGCTTCTCTAAAGTCGGATTCAATATTGGCAATTATTTCCTTTTTAATTGAATCACTAAACTGACCTGAACTTAATTGGTGAAAATAAGTGCGATTCAATCCCTCAGTGTCGGCTTTCAGGTCGCGTAGAAAATTAACTTTTTGAAATGCCGAACCCAGTTTAATTGCCGGAGATTTCAAATCGTTGTAAAGATTTTGGTTTCCATTAACAAAAACCTTCAGGCACATCAACCCAACAACATCGGCCGAACCATAAATATATTCGTTTAATTCGCTTTGGCTATTGTAATTCTGTTTGTTTAAATCGGCTTTCATGCTCGATAAAAAGGCGTCAATCAAATCACTGTCGATGTTATATTTTTTTATGGTCAGTGCAAACGAATGTAAAACAGGGTTGAGACTCAAACCTTCATTTATTGCTTCTTTCAGGTCGGCTTCAAATTTATGGAGCAAATGCTTTTTATTTTTCTGGTGAAAAGTATCCACAATTTCATCGGCAAAACGAACAAAACCATAAATGCTGTAAATCGCATTTTGCATCTCATTCCCAAGCATACTTACTGCTAATGAGAATGATGTACTGTATGTTTTTGTTACTATTTTGCTCGTTTTAAAAGCTACTTCACTAAATAAATCCATTTTACTATATCAAAGAAATTCAGTTTGATGATTAATTTGTTTAACCCCTAAATTAGACAATAACTTAAACACACCAAAAAAATATTTGTTTACTATTATTTCCAATTGATTAAACAATAGTAATAAAAGATTTTTCAAGGAAATTTGAAATTAATGTTTGAAGGTTTTTATTGAATTTTATAAAATGTCAATAAATTTAGAGCATTGGGTTTCCGTAAGTAATGTTGCTGTTTAGCTGGAAATCGTACAAAGTAAAAATTCGCAACTGGTAAAATGCTACCCAGTATGCCCTGATGGAATAGATATAATCGCGCTTAGCTTTGTCGCGTTCCTGCAAAGCAATGTTTAAATCGGTAATGCTCAATTCGCCATTCTGGAATTTTCGAAGGGCAATCAGGTAACCGTTTCCTGCAACTCTGTCTGCTTCTTTAGCAGTTTGAAGCTGGTCTTTCAGCAAACTAAACTGCTCCACCTGAACAATAATTTCACGATCAAATTCCTCAATGTCCTTTTTCACATCAAAAATAGTAAGTTCCCTCTCTGTTTCTGCAAGTTTTACAGAAGATGCAGATCGGCCCCAGTCGAGAATGGGAACAGCTAATGAAACACGAAGGGTTCTGTCTTTTTGTGGATTGTCATACACAGCCGCAAAACTTTCACCGCTGTTTGAAAGGCCAAAACTTCCATTTAAAGTTGCTTTTACTCCTGTGTTACTTTTTGCCTGTGCAAGGTCGCGGTCAGCATTTATTAACCTGCGCTGGTAGTAAGTAGTTTCTTTGCGGTTCTCTTTTGCTTTGGCCAGTGCCAGTTCGGGATTGATATCAAAAAGCGTCATATTAAGTGGAATGATCAATTCCAGATCACTGCTTTCCTTTAAACCTATATAAGAACGCAATTCAAAATCAGCATTCTTCAATTCCATTCTCGCCTGGTTCAGCGACTTTTGTGCATTTAAAACCGAAAGTTCGATACGAGAATAATCGTTTTCTGAAATCTGACCCAACTCTCTTTTTGTTTGTGAAATTTTTAAATTGTCCATGCTGTTTTTAAGATTGTTTTCGGCCAGATTATAATTGGTTTGCACCGACAGGAAATTGAAATAACGATAAGTTGCATTAAGTGAGATCTGTTCAATATCTTCAACAAACCGTTTTTGTGCTTCATCATAAACCATTGGTTCTGTTTTTTTGTACCATTTCATCCAGTTGTACCCAAAAAGCGGTTGTGAAAAGCCTATTACAAAAGGGGCGCCGGAGAAACTGGTTTCATTCAGGTTCAGGTTTCTGATTCCGAAAGCTGAGGTGCTTGCATAAATAGACGTTCCCAAAAGCGGGATAGATTGATTCAAAGAAAGATTTGCTGAAGCTGTCAGGTTCGAAACTTGTTTAAACTCAATACTTCCATCGGGTTGTGTGATGGGTTGTGTGGTATGCCGATAGTTGGGCAAATCGCTGTTAAAAACCAACTGTGGTCTGAATTGTGTTTTGTAATTACGATAGCGCCAATAGTAATTTACATTTGTGTTTTGAACATATTTAATAGCCGACGATTGTGTAATTGCCATATCAACAACATCTTCGAGGCTTAAAACATATTTTATTGTATCGGTTTGTGCTGAAAGTGTATTTGCTCCATAGATCAGGCAAAAAACAAAAAAAGCAAATCGTTTCATAACATTTTAGTTATTAATATCAATTTCATTTTTGTGGCGTATCGAACCAGTTTCTTCTGCAATAACAACATCTCCCTCTTTCAGTCCCGATAAAATCTCACAATATTCATCACCAACAATTCCCAAAACAACTTCTTTTTTCACCGCTTTTTCACCTTCGATTACAAAAACCTTGTGTGTTTTGCCAGTTTCAAATTCGGGTAATTTTTTTATTCTAAGGGCATTTTCTTTTTTGTTGTTGAAAATCTGAATCTGAACATTTTGATTTGCAATTAGTTTAGGATGGCTGCTTTCCTCAAGATGCACATTAAATTGCACTTTATTGTTTTCTACAATTGGAGTAATATTTCCAACTAATCCTTCCAGTCTTTCGTTTTCGATTGTAACATAAACCAATGAACCGGTTTTTATTTGTCCGGCAAATTGCTCGTCAACAGAACCAATTAATTTAAATGAACTAAGGTCAGACATGGTAACCAATGTTTTATCAGCTGGTACTTTTTCGCCAACACTTCCAGATATATTAAGTATTATTCCAGCTGATGGAGCCCTGACACTCATTTTTGAGAGTAAATAGAGTTTTTCTTCCAGTGCTTTTTCGTCCATTCGGATTTGCAGATACAATCCTCTGTCATCTGCTTTAAGTTGTTTAAGTCTAATTGAGTTTTTATCAATCAGCATTGCCAGATCTTTTTCGGCAAGTGTAATTTCCTGTTTGGTTTCCTCGACTCGTGCAGGCGAGATACCACCAACTTCGAGCAGTTTTTCCTGGTCTGAAAGCTGGGCTTTCAACGATATAACCTTGAGCCTTTTAACTTCTTCGTTGTAATCTAAATCAAGTTTTGTGCTTTGAGCGGTTAATTGGTTTTTTTCAAGGTTATTTCTTTTAACTTCCAACTGGTCTTTCAACTTTTCAATTTCATCTAAAACCGGCTCGGTTTGTAACTGCAGAATAATATCTCCTGCCTGAACCTTGTTGCCCGGTTCCTTTAAAACGCTTTTAATAATGCTGGCTGCAGGACTTAGTAAAATTACTTCGTTTTCCGATTCAATAACACCGGTTGCCTGCGTAGTAGAAATAACATCACCCCGGTCAACAATTACCGTTTCAAAAGTGCCCGTTTTAATAGCATTCGGAATAAGTACTCCGGAGAAATAAACGATTGCACCGATTGCAATTACTAAAATTACAATCACAACAGCTATGGATAATTTTTTATTAATTGCCATTAGAAATAGTTGGTTTATAATAATTTACACGGATGACAATTAATAATACATCCGTTTTATTGAAAACAAAGTTAATAAAACCGATGTAAAATTAAGGCTCTTTGCAGATTATGAGTTATAATATTAAGGAAAAAAGTGATACATTTTTGACTTTTTGAGCAATGCACCACTTTTTTCAAGGTGTATTTTCCGGATCGATTACCGGATTTTTTCAGTGTATAATTTTTTGATTTTGGTAAGGTAATCCAAATCCATTTGGTCCGATCGGATACGAACTGTTTCGTATAATTTTCCGTTGGAGTAGAAAGAGCTGCTGGCAGCGTCAAATTCGTGTCCATCCCAGTTGTATTTCACATCCATTGTAACTTTCACAAATGCAGCATGATGCAGGTATTTTGGTATTTCAATGTATGCAAAAGTCGGATCTTCGGCATTGAGATAAATTCCTTCACCAATATTTTCAAGCACAAGAAATTTTACAATTTTTACGTTAGCCTCCAGTTTCCCTTTCAGTTTTTTACTCATTAAAAAATGAATTCCCTGTTTAATATAGGCTTCCTGAATTTTCTCAACCAAATCGATTTGCGGAAGATGGCGGACCCTGATTACATTCAGAAACTCAGAACCTATTGTCATATATCCTTTTCCTGCATCAAAATTCCATTGATACTCTTTTTCAATGTTTTGTGTTGCCCTGATTATTTCCTCGAGTGGATATTGGTGGGCCAAAACCATGTAAATATAAATGGGTCGTGAACTTGTTGGTGAATCGTGGTAATAACCCGGGAATGGGTTGAGCGAATCGAAAACAAGACTACCCGGGAGTACTTTTTCGTCGATGGCAACTACTGTGTCGTTTTTTGTAAGGTTGACAAAAACTTCCATTTTTTTGTTATTTCCCATAATTGATATCTTTGATTTTTATTTATAAACGTATGACTGCTAAAGTAGTTCAATTTAAACAAATCGGACCGGTTACTTTTATAAAAAACCGCCGTTCTAAAAATATAAAGATTAGCGTAAAACCCGATAAATCGGTGCATGTTTCTTTTCCATTTTATGCTTCTTCGTCAGAAATATCACAATTTGTTATGAAAAGTATAAACTGGATTACCGAACAGCAACAGAAATTTGAGACAAAGAAGAGTAAAATTAAGCCTTGCCAGTTTCAAACAAAATTGCATTCAATATCTATTATTGAAGGAACCGAAAACAAAACAAAAGTCAATTTTAATGATATCGAAATAAAGTTGGCAGATTTTGATTTAGATAGTTCAAGAAGTTATCTGGAAAATGTGATGGTTGGAATTTATCGGTTTGAAGCCAGGAAAATTCTGCCTCCAAGATTGATAGAACTTGCTCAAAAACATGGTTTTCAGGTGAATAAAATAAACATCAGAAACAACAAACGTAACTGGGGGAGTTGCTCAGCGCGAAACAACATCAGTTTAAATTTGCAAATGATGAAACTGCCCGATGAACTGATTGATTACATCCTTTTACACGAATTGGTTCACACAAAAATTAAAAATCACGGGCTACTTTTCTGGCAGAAACTGGATGAATTAACTGGTTCGAAAGCACGGGAATTGTCGAAGCAGGTGAGACGTTACTCGACTTACTTTAATGCGTGAATGCGTGAATGTGAGGAACGGTTTTAACTAATGCTATAGTATATTAAACTTTATTTTACTTCTTTAAACATTAGTAATCAATTGATTAAAACTAAATAAACCTTATTTACCTTATTAATCGAAATTAAATAAATAAGGTTTGACGGAGCTCTTTATCATTGGCTGCTAAGGTTAAAACAACGGATTTTAATGCTTCCAATTTTTTAAATTTATCGATTTCATCTGCCCTGAAATTGTCAATCACAGAAATTTAACCAATTGAAATAAGTGTAATTTGCTACTTTTACTATCGCAAATTTCCTTTTAAGAGAAAGAATACATAAAAGATGAACTGGAACAAATTACTTTCAGCAAAACGACTGGGAATGGAAGACTGGACTGCTTCCGGTAAAATGGAAGATCGATCACAGTTTCAGCGAGATTACGACCGCATTATTTTTTCTTCGCCGTTCAGGAGGATGCAAAATAAAACACAGGTTTTTCCTTTGCCGCAGCATATTTTTGTGCACAACCGGTTAACTCACAGCCTGGAAGTAGCCAGTGTCGGCCGTTCTCTTGGAAACATGTTAGCCGAAAAACTAGTTTCCGGAATTCCGGAAAATCCGCTCGTTTCCGAAATTGGTACGATTGTTTCAACAGCTTGCCTGGCGCACGATTTGGGAAATCCGCCTTTCGGTCATTCGGGCGAAGCTGCCATTTCAAACTTTTTTGAAAAAGGCGCCGGGCATGAATTCGAAACCCGGCTTTCAACAGGCGAATGGAAAGATTTCACCCATTTCGATGGAAATGCAAATGCATTCCGCATTTTAACCCATCAGTTTAACGGTAAACGGCCGGGCGGTTTTGCGCTGACATATTCAACATTGGCAAGCATTGTAAAATATCCTTTTGAATCCACATTGGCAGTTAAACCCAAATTTGGATTTTTTCAGTCTGAAAAGGATGACTACAGGAAAATTGCCAATCAACTTGAAATTGAATCAAAACCCGGAATTTCCGAAGCTTTTTGCCGGCATCCGCTGGTTTACCTTGTTGAGGCTGCCGATGATATTTGCTACCAGATCATGGATTTGGAAGATGCTTTTAAACTGGGGATTTTAAGTTACACCGATACCAAAAACCTGTACCTCGGATTTTATGATGCCGAAACTGATAAAGGAATCATTGAGAATATTAATGCCACATTAACCCGGGTGACTGATAAAAACGAACAAATCAGTTACTTGCGTGCAGGAGTAATCGGCAAATTGATTTACGAGTGTATCGGCATTTTTACCCAAAACCAGGAATATATTCTTGCCGGAAATTTTGAAAGCAGTTTAATCGGGTCGTTAAAAGGAAAACAGGCAGAAGCGATGAATACAGTTAAAGATATTTCGTGTTCTCAGGTTTATGCACACCGCTCTGTTGTTGAGATTGAAATAGCGGGTTATAAAATCATAGGAACTTTACTCGAAGAATTTGTGGGAGCAATAATGAATCCCAAAGATATGTACAGCCGGAAAATACTTTCCCTCTTGCCAGAACAATTTAAAATCCAAAGCGATTCGGTTTATTTGAAAATCCAGTCAATCGTTGATTTTGTGTCAGGGATGACCGATGTTTTTGCCCTCGACTTGTACCGCAAAATAAAAGGAATCAGCTTGCCGGGGATATTATAAGCCCCCATCCCGACCTTACCCAAAAAGTGGAAGGAGCAGGAAAGCATGCAAAAATTGTCGTTTCGACGAAGGAGAAATCTATTACCACAATGAGTGGATAAACTTTGAAAATATTTTAAAATTGCAGGTTGTCACATATGACGTAAAGATGTCGTAGATACGGCGTAATCAATCATTATAAGACCAGTTACTTTTGCTTCGAATTTCAAAAAATAAAAATGAGCAAATCAGAATTATCAAAACGAGTAAAAGAACTGCGCGCCAGAAAAGGACTTTCGCAGGAACAGTTAGCCGAAAATTCAGGATTAAGTCTTCGTACCATTC
>DATITY010000393.1:0-3629 GCA_035467235.1 Draconibacterium sp.
AGGAATGGAACAAAACATCGCCTACCTGGAAAACAAGGGTGGAAAACTGGTACAAAAGGGTGATTTTACGGGCGGAAGTTATTCGTATGTTGATTTGCCTAATGTGGGTGTGATTTTTGAGTTGCTTACCAGCACTCAAAAATAGGGTTACAGAATTACAACAACTACCAGGAACAGCAGCAGCAACATAAACAAAACAAACTGGTTGCGGACAAAAAGCCCCAAAAGAATCAGAATTTCAATTTCCTCGTTACAAGCAGTGTAAAGTTCTATTTCGCCTTTATCTTTTGTTATAAATTCGTTGGAAGTGAATTTGATGATTTCCTGTCCGTTGTATTTCCAAGACCAGCGTGACTGCCAGAAATTCTGGATTTCCAGTTCGAAGCGTTTTCCGTTAATTACAACATCGCTGCGGGGATTAAATATATTTACCATCACCATTGCCAGAAGCGACTGGTCGTTGGCATCGTAAATCTCCAGTTTCGAAAGGAAAAATTCGCGGTTCAGAATAAACAATTTGCCGTTTATCATGGCTTGGGCTTTCGAGCTGATCATATTTTCCCACTGGATACTTCCGATTTGCTCAAAACCCTGCCTTAATTCAAGCTTCGACCCAAAAACATCTTTCGTCCACTGTAGCTTTTCCATTATCCTTTTCTTCAACGGGGACGCAATTTATGAAATTTTTTGATAACGGTTTTTGATAAACATCGCTCCAACCGCTGTATTTGCGTTTTTTTAGAATCTTTAACGAATGCAAAATGCCGGTCTCTTTTAAGAAGCCGGCATAATTCACGGTGTATTTAAAAATCTCTTAGTTCGGAATCAATACCCTGTCGATTACGTGGATTACTCCGTTTTTACCTGAAATATCTGCTGCTGTTACTTTGCTTTCATTGATTTTTACTCCGTTCGAGATATCAATTTTGATTTTCTGACCATTCAAAGTTGCTACTGAAGTATTTGTCAAATCGGTTGACATTACTTTTCCCGCAACCACGTGGTAAGTAAGAATCGGGGTGAGTTGTTCTGCTGTTAAATCTTTCACTCCGCTAACTCCCAGTTGTTTGAAAAGGGCTTTAAAAGCGTCGTTTGTTGGTGCAAAAACTGTGAAAGGTCCTTCAGCGCTCAACGCTCCTGCCAAACCCGCTTTTGTTACTGCTTCCACCAGAATACTGAAATCCGGATTCGAAACTGCAATGTCAACCACTGTTCCTGCTGCTGTTTCATTTTTTTCAGAACTAAAATTGTCTGCTTCAAACATCCACGATTCAAACTTCAATTCATAATCAGCTACGTGGATTCTTACTTCCGTACTTGATGTATTTTCACTTGCATTTACTCCAAATACTGACGCGGTTAAGAATAAACCTGCTACAATTGTTTTTACTGTTGTTTTCATGTTCTTTAATTTTTAAATGTTTAATAATTGTTTGTTTTTGATGTTTTGTTATTATGGAATTAACACTTTGTTAATTACGTGAACAACTCCGTTGGAGCCCTGAATGTTGGCCGCAACAACTTCGCTGTCGTTTATTTTTACACCACTACTCAAATTAACGCTCAGACTTTTTTCTGCGTTTAAAGTCGGGACATTACCATTTGAAAGAGCAGTGCTCAAAACATTTCCCGAAACCACATGGTAGGTCAGGATTGGAATCAACTGTTCCGCAGTCAGGTTGTCAATTCCCGAAATCCCTAATTGAGCGAACAATGCTGTAAACGCTGCATTTGTTGGTGCAAACACAGTAAACGGACCTGTTGCGCTCAGCGCATCGACCAAACCAGCTTTTACAACTGCCTGAACAAGAATTGAAAAATTATCGTTGTCAAGCGCAATGTTTACAATTGATGGAGGTAAAATTACCTTGTCAACTACATGAATTACACCATTTTTAGCCGTAATGTCAGCCGTTGTAACTTTTGTGTTTTTGTTGATGGAAACTCCGCCTTCAACACTTATATACATGGAGATGCTGTTCCCTGCTGATTTCGAAAGTGTAGGGAAGTAGCCCGATTTCAGGTCAGATGACATAGCCTTGCTGCCAATAACATGGTAAAGCAGAATATTTGTAAGCTGTGCTACAGGTATATCATTCAGCGAAGTTGCACCCAATTCTGTCAGCAACGATTTAAATGCTGCATCTGTTGGAGCAAATACTGTAATTCCATCGGTGTTGCTTAAATATTCAGCCAAACCTGCCTTTTGTGCTGCTTCAAGCAAAATTGTAAACTGGCCTGCACTGGCAGCAACTTCCACCACATTTTTTTCACCCATGTCTTCCATGTCATCATCATCGTTGCACGATGAAAAGAATAATACACCAATAATTAATAAAACGGGAACCAAATTGAACGTTGTTTTAATTGTTTTTAATTTTTCAATTGCTTTCATGATTTCTAAATTTTAATTGTTTAACTTTTAATTGTTGTTTCTAATTTTCTGTTTCTAAATATTTGTTTAATGTTTTCTTATGCAAGTATAGACATAATAATTTAATACTTGTTCATCTTTTAATATTTATTTTAAAACAAAAAACACAATATATGTGATAAAACCTATATATACTGGGGCTTTAGCTATTTGTTAATTAATGTTAATATGTGTTTTTTATCGAGAAGAGGATTCATTATTTAATAAATCACCCGGGGAATCAGGAGTGAATTGACAAAAACAACCTGAAACAAGCAAATCATAATTGAAAATTTGTAAATGAAAAATGCGCTTTCACAATAAGTTTCACTTAATTTCTGTATAATATCCACAATTTCATTGATTTATATCATACATACAGAAGAATAATTCGCCATTTCAATACATAAATTTATGACATTTATCATTTAATATATAATAATATGCCAGTTCAACTTAAAACGTTGTTGCCGCTTTTTGCAGTATTTATATTGCTTTTTTTGGTTGCCCGGCATTTCCTGATTCCCGAATCGTTTGGAAAATACGGACACTACAGGGCAAATGCAATAGATGAAATTGCAGCATTGCCAATTAATTATGCAGGAAAAGCTGCTTGTATTGAATGTCATGACGCCGAAGCAGAGAAGCTTGCTTCTGATTTGCACGCCACTTTATCATGCGAAGTGTGTCATGGTCCGAATGCAAAACATGCTGATGACTATGAGTTTAAAGAATTTCTCGTGAAGGATGGTACGCGACAGTTTTGTGGCCGGTGCCACAGTTTGAATCCTGCGCGAAAAATTGAAGCTGTCAATCAAATCGACATTAAAGAACATCATCCTGAAAAGGAAAAATGTATCGATTGTCATAATCCACATTCTGTAACAGAAATAAAAGAATGAACTCAACAAGACGAAATTTTTTAAAAAAGTCGGCGGCTCTGGCCGGAACTATTTTGGCAACTTCAGCTTTGGAACCATTCAAAGCAATTATTTTTGCCACCACCGAACCTGCAGATCCTACCAAACCTTGGTATGGTGTTGGAATTGATATAGAAAAGTGTATTGGTTGCGGCATGTGCGCCAAATCGTGCAAACTGGAAAACGATGTTCCCCAGGAACCATTTTATTTCAGGTCGTGGGTTGAGCAATATACCATAAAGAACGACGGCACAATTAAAGTAGTGTCTCCAAACGGAGGGATTGACGGATTTGCC
>DATITY010000394.1:0-5353 GCA_035467235.1 Draconibacterium sp.
GTTTTTTAATTTCGAATTTTTAATCTTTAATTGTCCCCCGAAAATAATCGCTGGTGAGCTCTTCGTAAAGCTCTTCTCCTTGTTTCACAGCATTTTCAGAGTCGCTCATCTGTAAAGTTTCGGCAAGTTCGATGGTTTGCCGGTGTAAATATTCCGAGCGTTTTCCCAATGCCA
This sequence comes from Draconibacterium sp., assembly GCA_035467235.1. Lineage (GTDB taxonomy): Bacteria > Bacteroidota > Bacteroidia > Bacteroidales > Prolixibacteraceae > Draconibacterium. Next base: position 175 of record DATITY010000394.1, read on the forward strand.
GAACGGTTCTGTAAAATACGGTGTTTAAAGTGCTGTCTTTTGCCAAAGTTGGCAGTTCTTCGAAAAACGGTTCAAACATTTCATCGATGGCCGATTTATCTGTTAAAGCGAGACGGCCAATTAAATGGAGGCCGGTGAAGCGGATTATGTGTTTTTTTCCCCGGCACCATTCCATTGCTTTTATAAATGCAAACTTTGTTTTCACCCAAAGATTTGCCGACGCCTGCTCCGCTATTTCTGTGTTTTCAAAGGTTTTTGTCCAGTAATCGATTTGTTCTTCGGTTACCAGTTTTGGTTCATCAAGCAAAGTTGCCAGAATCATGGCTTCGCGCCATTGTTTGTTCCAGAGTTTGAGAGCCAGCAAATGGTCGGGTTCAAATTGTTTTGCAATTTCGCGCAAATCAATAATCGAAACTCCCCAGTTGTGCTTGTAGCTGATTCCTTTTTCATTCATTAAATCAGCGACTTCGCCACTTTTACGCAAATTTATCAATTTTAATATCTGCTGAAATTTCTTTTCCGTTTCCGGGTTATCGAGTATAAAATCCATACTTCTTGCTTTAATCCTTTAATTTGGAATTCATTTTCTTTTCCCTTTTCAAATGTTTTTACATTTCAAAAGTTGAAATTTTAAGGGGCGAAAATACGATTAATTCAATTTTAAATCAGAAATTCGGGCGGTGATCAATCTGAATATGTTTGGCAAATTTCTATTTTAACTTAAAAATTTGAAAAAGATAATTTCTGCCTTGCACGAAGCGATGCAAAGACTGTTGAAAAATGAATTTTATCAAAACATTCTCAGTCTGTTTTCGGGTATGTTAATGGCCAGGATTTTTCCTGCAGTTTTTGCTTTAGCTATCGTAAGAATTTATTCTCCTGAAGATTTCGGGATTTTTGTTTTATACCTCACAACTGCATCGGTACTTTCAATTGTTTCAACAGGAAAATTTGAAAATGCCATTATCTTGGCTGAATCTGAAGAGGAAAGGAGAAATGTTTTCTGGATGGCACAGAAAATAAATACGCTTGTAAATTTGCTGGCAGCCATTATTTTAGTGAGTTATGTTCTGTTATTCGATGATTTCGAAAAAGCAACCGCAATATTATTGATGCTTATTCCTGTATATTCATTTTCATTTGCTTCGGTTCATTTACTTCGGAATGTTTATATCAGCAACAAACGTTTTAAAAGACTTTCTGTTCTGGAAGTATCACGTGCTGTGATAACCGGTGTTCTTCAGTGTTCGTTTTTTCTTTTTCCTGAAACAGGCTTGTTTCTTGGAGCAACTTTTTCACAGGTTGTAATTTATTTTTGGTTTTCTCGCGGAGTGCACGAGGTTCGCAAAACAAGATCAATTTGGTTTAACACCGCCGAAATGAAGGTATTTAAACGCTACATCAATTTTCCAAAATTTTCGGTTGCATCCGAGGTGTTTAATTTTATTAGCAGCCAGCTTCCTGTTTTTATGGTGAAACCATTTTTTGGTGCAACCATGCTCGGTCTTTATTCATTTCCGCACAGGTATATCAGCACTCCTGTCCAACTGCTGAGTTCTTCCATATCTCAGGTATATATCAGGGAAGCCCGATTGCTTAAAAACAATCAGCCTGACCTTGGAAATCTTACGCTATCGCTTTTTAAAAAGCAATTTTTGGTTGGAATATTACCGTTTGCCATTTTGGGATTGTGGGGAAAACCGCTGTTTGGTTTTGTTTTTGGTGCGGAATGGGAATATTCCGGATTTCTTGCACAGCTAATTGCGCCATGGCTTTTTGCGGTAATGCTTGTTTCACCGCTGTCTTCGGTTTTGGTTGTAATGGAAAAACAACGAATTTCAATGTGGTATAATATTTTACTTTTATTGGCTCGATTTTCAAGCCTTTTATTCGGGGGTTTCATCTTGAATGATATCGCCTGGGCAATTGGTTTGTACAGTGCAACAGGATTTTTATTTTTTGTTATCCTTGGGATTTATTCATTCAAACTTTCCGGAGTGAATCTTTTAAGTGTGGCCGGGTTTGTTATTAAAGTCATAATTATAACTTTAGTCCCTCTAATTCTGCTAAAATTATGTCTTCGATTCCTGTAATAAGATTGAGTAAATATAACTGGACTTCTGATAATAACATTTTTGTCACCGGATTTATATGGTTAAACGGTAATTATACAACTGGTAAAGCATTCAGTGAATTGATTTCACAAAATACGGATTCTTTCGAGGACTTAAAAAGAATAACTCACCAATGGAACGGACAGTTCTCGTTTGTGGTAAAAAAAGAAACTGAACTCTGGGCTGGATGCGGACATACATGGAGCTATCCGCTTTTTTACAGAACCTTCAAAGGGAAATTGTTTATTAGTGATGAGCCTCGAAATTTATCTTTTGATGAAAGTTCTGAGACAATTGAACCCTTTTCTTCACTATATTTCCTGAATTTCGGAGTTACCCCATCAGAATATACATTATCAAAAGATGTTTTTCAGATACAACCCGGAGAATTAATTCGTTCTTCAGGGAGTAATGTCTGGAATAATTCCTTTCTTCCCTTTTTCAGGGAAAAATACGCTGATAATGATCCTGTTCAGGAAACAGAATTTTACCGTTTTTTAATGTTGGTTTTCGAAAAATATTACAATGAAATTAAAGACAAAAAAGTTTTGCTTCCCCTGACACGAGGTTATGATTCGAGGCTTTTGGCCTGCCTGTTAAAAGAGTATGGCCATAGAAATGTAATTTGTATTACATGGGGAAGACCCTTTAACAGCGAACTTGGGACTGCAGAAAAGGTGGCCGGCAAACTTGGATTCCAACATATTTTTGTTGATTATTCAAAAATTATTGCAAATGATTTTACCTCATCAAACGAGTTTTTTGCCTATGTAAATTATGCCGGACACTGGTCCTCAATGCCTTTTTTGTATGAATATTTCGGACTGAAAGAGCTAAAAGAGAAAGAAATAATTGGGAAAGATACAGTTGCATTACCAGGGCACCCTGGTGATTTTTTAAGAGGGTCGCATCTTTTAAAGGAAATGCAGGAAAGCAACCCCGAATCACTGATTTCGAATATTTTATTAAAATTTGGTTCATCATATTCTTTAAACAGCCATGATAAAGACACCATCAAAAGGTATATAGGAAACAATTTTTTCGAAAAAGGGGAAGATTTTTTATGGCATAAATACGAACTTTGGGATTACAAAGAACGTCAATGCAAGTTTATTGGTAATTCAACCCAGGTTTTTCCGTTTTTCGAAATTGATTATTTAATGCCCCTTTTTGATGCCGACCTCATCAGATTCTTTAATAAGGTACCTTTTGTACAAAAAGTGGAACAGGAACTTTACAATAATACACTTGAAAAATACTTTTTTAAAAAATTTGGAGTTGATTTTGATCTTAAACAGGTTCATCACTCCCGGCAGCAACTTAATGTTTTTAAAGATAAATTGCTTGGCACTGTTCCCCGATTCTTAAAAAAGTACTACTATCCGTTAAACGACGATATTTATTACAGGGAAATTACAGACGTACTGCGGTCTTCAAACGAGGCATTTCATTTTAAGCATCCTGTCAGACCGAACGCTTATAACAGTTACATCATACAATGGTATTTGCAGTATTTTCTAAATTCAGCCTGTAACAGTTGACGGGAAAGAATTTTTTAAATTTAGTTTTAATTTAAAATAACAGTAACGATGCGACTTGCGAAGTTGACCGAAATAATACATTGTTTGAATTGCGGACAACAAGAACTGAAACAATCAGTTCAAACAAATGAACTGGTCTGTGAAAACTGTAACAACAAATATGGTATTCAACTTGGTGTGCCAATACTACTTGCTCAAATTAATAAAGAAAATACTTTCGAACCGGATATTCATAGGAAACAGGGAACTGTATTTAATTACATCGATCATTATCAAAAAGACGGGCAGGAATGCGATTATTTTGAGGAACGAGATGCCGGAACCGAACATGCCGACAGAAGAGTGAGGGAATATATTATCTCGCAAATTCAGAAGAAAACAGGTAAAATATTGGATGTGGGATGCGGCAGTGCATGGGTAGCCAGCAAAATGTGCCCCAGGAATTACGAAGTATTTTCAATGGACATTTCACTCGAAAATACATCAGGAGCGCTCGAAAAATACCCTTTTGAAAATCATTCAGCAGTTGTAGCCGATGTTTTTTCGCTTCCATTCAACAACAATGTTTTTGATTATATCATCGCTTCTGAAATAATTGAACATGTTATCGATCCAGTGGCTTTTGTGCAAAACCTGATACGTATTCTTAAACCGGGAGGAACACTTATTGTTACCACTCCCTACAAGGAAAAAATCCGCTATTCACTATGTGTACATTGCAATAAACCCACTCCTCTCTTCGCTCATATTCATTCTTTCGACGAAAAGAAACTGTTGTCGCTTTATCAGGGATCAAATTTAAAATCGAGTGATTATTATACTTTTGTAAACAAGATAGCAGTTCATTTACGCATGCACGTTTTTCTGAAGTATTTTAACTTCTCGTGGTGGCAAAAAGCCGACCATCTTTTGAATGCTATTTATAATGTTCCTTTGCGTATCCTTGTTAAATGGGAAAAAAAGTAAGTGTAAGAAGTTTAAACTGAGGTTAATTCTGAAAAGTTTTTTCACCTATATTTGTTTAAAATCAATAACCTATGCTACAGTTTAAAGATAGGACTCGTAATATTCTTTTAATTATCGGTGGTATATTTATTTTGTTCCTTATTTGGTATTTCAGCAAGATTGTTATATACATTTTGATTTCGGGTGTGCTTGCTTTTATTGGCCGGCCGCTTGTTCGGCGTCTGGAACAAATAAAATATAAAAAATTTAAGATTTCCAATGGACTGGCAGCTTTCGTAACGTTAATTACCTTAATGTCAATTGTTGTCACTTTCTTCCGTTTTATCATCCCTTTATTAATTGATGAACTGGAAACCCTTTCACAAGTAGATTTTTCTGCACTTCTGGGTTCGCTTGAAGAGCCTATTGCACGATTATCTAAACTTTTTGGAAATGAGCCTGTTACTCTAAAAAATCGTACTTTTTTCGATGTGCTGAATGAAAACCTGGGCGATAAAATTGATTTCTCAAGGTTTTCGGATGTATTTGGTTTTATTACCGGAATAATCGGTGAATTAT
>DATITY010000395.1:0-2420 GCA_035467235.1 Draconibacterium sp.
AAGATGTGTGGCACAAGCTTTTCGAAAGTTCGGGACTTACCTACCGCGAACCAACGCTGGTTTTATTTAGTGGTGGTGCTGAGTCGGCCTGTGGTTTTGCGCAGTCAGCCACCGGACCGTTTTACTGCCCCGGCGATGAAAGGGTTTATATCGACCTGAATTTTCTGGAAGAACTACGGCAAAAACTGGGTGCGCAGGGCGATTTTGCCATTGCCTATATTGTGGCGCACGAAGTTGGCCACCACGTGCAGAAACAGCTCAGCGTGCTCGACCAGGTGCATGGTTTACGCGGGCAGGTGAGCGAAAAAGAGTACAATGCCCAAACCGTAAAACTTGAATTACAGGCCGATTTTTATGCCGGAATCTGGGCGCACCACGCACAAAAAATGAAAAACATTCTCGAAGCAGGCGACATTGAAGAAGCCATGAATGCCGCACAGGCTGTGGGTGACGACCGCATTCAAAAGCAATCGCAGGGTTATGTTGTTCCCGATTCGTTTACCCACGGCACTTCTCAACAACGCATGACCTGGTTTAAGCGCGGTTTCGAAACAGGGAATGTTAATAACGGGGATACTTTTAAGGAGGAGATTTAACTTATTGAATAATTTGTTAGAACAGGCTTGTTGTGAACCAATACCTGCAAATTTATTTTTCAGGCTGCATTACTTTCCGATTTCTTAATCCGGCTTAATTCCGACTGTTTATTTTTCAGAGTTTCCTCCAGATCATAATCATCCTGTAACCCTAACCAGAACTTTGCAGATGTACCGAAATATAAACTTAACCTGAGCGCAGTATCAGCAGTTATTGCACGTTCTCCTTTCAGGATTGCTGAAGTTCTTGTTTGAGGAATTCCAATGTCTTTCGACAGTTTATAAGCCGAAATATTCATTGGTTTTAAAAATTCCTCCGATAAAATCTCACCCGGATGTACATTGGCTAAAGTTTCCATAATCTACTAATTTAATGATAATCAACTATTTTTACCTGTTCCGATTGTCCTTCATTCCATTGAAAAATAATCCTCCACTGGTCATTTATCCTGATACTGTAAAAATCCTTCATATTACCGCCAAGTTTTTCCAATCTGTTGGATGGTGGAATCCTTAAGTCGTTAATAGTTTGCGAGTTATTCAACATTCTCAATTTACGACGCCCAACATTTTGAATTTCAACTGGCATGTTTTTTAATCTCATTCCATTCCAGATTGATTCAGTATCCTTATCTCCGAAAGATAAAATCATAATTACCACAATCGTTACTAACGCCAAAGGTAAGTATTAAATATAAAAACGCAAACATCGTATTACATGTTCTCGATTCGTTTACCCACGGAACCTCGCAACAACGCTTGGCTTGGTTTAATCGCGGTTTTGAAACAAGGAATGTAAATAAAGGGGATATTTTTAATGAGGAGATTTAGATTTGATTACAGAAATCAGACCCTGAGCCAGCCCCTGAAACCCCGGGCAGCATAGTACGATTCGGCTCCGTTGTGATACACAAAAACGGTGTTGTAACGACGGTCGCAGAAAAGGGCGCCTCCAAGCTTTCTGATTTCGGCAGGCGTAATTATCCAGCTCGAAGTTTTTGTATCGAAATTGCCGAGTTTTTGCAGGTAATGGTATTGTTCCTCGTTTAAAAGCTGAATCCCCATTTCGTCAGCCATATTTAAAGCGCTGTTTTCAGGTTTGAATTCTTTTCTCGATTCCAACGCTGCCCGGTCGTAGCAAATACTTCTGCGGCCTTTCGGACTTTCAGCCGAGCAATCGAAAAACAGGTATTCACCCGTTGATTTGTCAAAACCAACCACATCAGGTTCTCCACCGGTGCTTTCCATTTCATTCAGCGACCACAATTTTTCTCCGGAGTTCTTTTCGTAAAGCCGGGTTTCAACCTGTGCCCACTCGATTCCTTCATGGCGATTCCTGTTTTTTTCAAACCGTGTTTTTAAAGTGCTGATTAACTCTTTCTGTTGTTCAGGCGACAATTGCTTTTTGTTTTCCATGATTGTACTGATTTGTTTTCATTATCAGGTTAACAGTTGAGGGGGATATTTGGTTGAGAAAGGATAAGTGTACCTTAATATACCCGGGGAATTGAAACTTTTTATCAATATTTACTGTTGTGATTTGAACTTGTCAGAAATAACTTTTTACCTGTACCTCCTTGCAGAAGATGACCTTCGCGTTGTAGTCCTTAACCCCAGTACACCCAGGATGCCACGGGTGATTTCTGTTGCAATTGACCTGGTAACCGGACTTTTCATAATTTTTTCGAAACTCGATGGTTCTTCTTTGCGTCGTGATGCCGGTCTTTCATAATTGTCAGCCCTGCGAAGCTTTCCAAAATCACTGTCCTCTGTCTCTTCAACTTGCCGATTTGCCCTTGCAATTTTTTCCTGCAGAATTTCATA
>DATITY010000396.1:0-2800 GCA_035467235.1 Draconibacterium sp.
TGTAATAATTATTGCAGTTGGTTATTTTAAATACGGTTTTACCTACAGCAAGGGCTACCGGGCAGGATTGTTGCAGAAGTTTTCGGAAAAGGGGGTGATTTTTAAAACCTATGAAGGTGAAATGATTTTAAGTAGTGTGCAGTCGAATTCAAATGTCGCACTTGCTTCGGAGAAATTTCTTTTTTCGGTTACCGACGAAGCCGTGGCCAAACAAATGGAACAGATAAGGGAAAACAAGTGGTAGTGCATTACAGAGAGAAAAATGGCGCTTTACCCTGGCAGGGCGAAAGTTATTATATTGTTGATAGTGTGAGGGTGGCTGACGTTTCAGGCGGAACGCACAATCCCAATTAAGGTTTAAAATAGAAGATCAAAGGGAAATGAGAAAAACTGCTTCACAAACCAAAATTGTTGCCACATTGGGCCCGGCTACCTCTTCCAAAGAAGTTCTAACCAATTTAATTCGGGAAGGAGTTGATGTTTTCAGACTTAATTTTTCTCATTCAAACCAGGAGGAACATTTAAAATCGATTCACCTGATTAAAGAGTTGAACAAGGAACTGAATACCCATGTTGCAATTCTTGCCGATTTACAGGGACCAAAACTCCGTGTTGGTGAAATTGAAAACAACAGGATTGATTTGGTTGAAGGTGATATCATAACTTTTGTTACCCAAAAATGTGTTGGCACAAAAGCGGCGATTTACATGAGTTATCATGAATTTCCGCAAGACGTGAATACAGGTGAATTCATACTGATTGACGACGGAAAGATAAAACTTGAAGTAACTGAAACCAATAAAAATGATACGGTTAGAGCCAAAGTGATTTATGGCGGACCGCTTTCATCAAAAAAAGGTGTAAACCTGCCCAATACAAAAGTTTCGCTTCCGTGCCTTACTGACGAAGATATTTCGAATGCCAGTTTCGCACTCGATAATGAAGTCGATTGGATTGCCCTTTCTTTTGTTCGCAAAGCCTCGGATATTCTTGATTTAAAGGCGTTGATAAAACAGAAAAACGGTCATGCCGGAGTAATCGCAAAAATAGAAAAACCCGAAGCTTTGGATGAAATTGATGGAATTATTGAAATGACAGACGGTGTTATGGTTGCACGTGGCGATTTGGGTGTTGAAGTTTCGTTCGACCGCGTTCCGATGATACAAAAACTAATCGTTGAAAAGTGCATTGCAAAGGCAAAGCCGGTAATTATTGCCACTCAAATGCTGGAAAGCATGATTACCAATTTCACCCCAACCCGTGCCGAAGCCAACGATGTGGCCAATGCTGTGCTCGATGGTGCAGATGCACTGATGCTGAGCGGTGAAACTTCGGTTGGCAAATATCCGGTGCAGACCATTCAAAGCATGCAGAAAATCATTAGCTATACTGAAGCACATGGGAATATATTTAATAAACAGTATATTCCGGTCCCCGAATCTCCAACATTTCATCCCGATTCCATTTGTTACAATGCAGTTGTGCTTGCACAACAAACAAAGGCAAAAGCCATAGTTGCCATTACAAATTCAGGCCATACTGTATATCGGCTCGCAAGTCATCGTCCCGAAGCCGATATTTTTGCTTTTACCGGAAATAAGAAATTGCTTCAAAAATTATCGCTGGTTTGGGGAGTTCGGGCATTTTACATTGAATCTTTCGAAACGATCAATGAAATCTATCTCGAATCAATCAAAATACTGAAGATGAATCATTTGATTGAAGATGGAGATACAGTGGTGCATATTGGTTCAATACCATTAATCCAGGAGGGCAGTGCCAATATGATTAAGCTGACACAAGTGTAACAGAGGAATGTTGGAATGTTGGAAGTCGGAAGATTTGAGACACAGGATTCAAGACAAAAAAGCGACAAAAACTGCTTCAAATCAGAAAGTTGCTTCAGATCTCGTCCCCCTTTTCCGCTTTCATGTCCTGGAAGACAGATTAATGCAAAAGGGGGAATTAAGGGGGGATTTTAAAGGCATAATCTGAACCTTTTGTTTACGAATGCCCTTTCACCACAATCATCATAATTTTCAGGTTTAACCTGAAAAAATTATACAATTGAACGATGAAATTGGTGCGCAATCTTTTGGTCAATTTTGTTGGAACCGGGGGGTAAAATTCGTCTTTATTTACATAGTGAACTCTGTTTTCCATGATATTTACGTTTTATAATGAATTTGACAATTTTTAAAATAAGGAACATCCAATAAGGAATAAGAAATCAGAAAGTATTGGTTCTCAATTTAATTTGCTTTTCACTTTTAATTTCTTTATTCCTTATTTTGACTTCCTTTCTTTCTCCTCCCCTCGGGGAGGTTGGGTGGGCTTCCGGGTGGGGCTTCTTTCTACTCCGGCAACAGCCACCAGAAAGGATAACCTTTGGCTTTGTGCAAGAACATGTAATGCAAAAACAGTTTTATCCAGTGTCCGGCAAGGCCAATTTCGCCTACAGTTGAATTGATATTGCGTCCCCAGTCAGGATATTTTTCCCAGTCGGGCACTATGGGTGAAACTGTCATGGTGGCTCCCAAACCTTTGGTCATACTAAACCCTGCGGAAACAATGCAGGCCGCACCCATTCTTCCCATGCTGGCGGTATGATTATGCTGCATTTTCCCGGTTTTAATGGCTTCGGCAATATTTTGTGCAATAATTTTCCCAATCACTCCCGATGGCATTCCTGTTCTGGGCGGCGCAGGCGAAATAGCTGTTCCGTTTTTACTTTTCATCGGTTTCGAAATGGGATGGGGCGGTGCAAACGCAATACCAGCTGCATAAATATTATCATAAA
>DATITY010000397.1:0-12074 GCA_035467235.1 Draconibacterium sp.
ATTATAATCCTCCAGGCAATTACATGGGAGAAAGTCCATATTAGGTAATCCATAAAAAGTTACTGCTGCCATTCTGTTTATTTTAGTACCCGCCAGGATTAATCTGATAATTTACGACTAAAAAAAAGGCCGAAGCCTTAATTTTTAGTTGACAGATTCCGTTTAAATTCTTGCCATTCCCATTCGACCTGTTCGTCACTTGCTGTTTCTAAATATTTGTCACCATAAACATCATTAATAAAACTCTCAAATGCATTCCATGCATTCATTACCAGTGTATCGATTTTTGCTTTCATAATTCGTTGTTTAAAAATTATGTCAGTTTTCGGAGATATTGAACTGAAAAAACAGCAAGGAGGAACTGGAATGAAAATGAGTGCGAACGTGTGCGCGAAATTTCTATCAGGGAAAATCCTTGTGTTCGCAAAGCGTGTGGAGTTCACGGAGCATTTTAAGAAAACTATCTTTCTTTGATGTAATTTTTTAAAATAACTTTTGAATTATGGAATTCCCGCAAAAATTGGTGCACCGGTAATGGACTTTACATGGGATAGTCGTTTGATGATTTTCTTAAATGATGTTGTAAAGGTGTTCTGTTTAGAAACGGTTTAGTGCGAGCTGGTTGATTTGGGATGGTTTAGAATTTACGGTAATCTGGCAGCGTTGGAAAATTAGGGATTTGGCCTCTTCACGGGAGTGTTTTTGTGTTTGTGGATAATTAGTAAACAATCATTTTCCTGGCATCAGGAAGATAATAGTTTAACGGTATTGCCTTAATAATATTCGCTGTATTATATTTTAACACACTTTAAGGGAAATTTACCGTGCTGGATAGGTATATTTTCCTATCTTTGATAAAAAAAGAGATTATGACAACTTTAGAAAAAACAGCAGGAAGAGAAAACATTGCTGAAATTCCTGAAATCAGCAATTTTACTAAGATTCTTTTCTTTATCAGAAAGAATAATGTGAACTGGAATTATTTCAACTATTTGAAAGAAATAACAACATTAAATGATGAAATAGTTTCAGGTTGGTTAAACATTAATTCAAAAACATTGAGAGCATACAGAAAACCTGAAAGCATATCAAAAGATAATATAAAAGAACATCTTGTATTATTAATTTCTCTCTATGAACACGGAATAGATGTCTTTGAAACAAAAGAGAACTTTGATAAATGGCTGCTTAAGGAAAATTACCTGCTTGACAATAAACCTCCCAAGGATTTTTTAGATACGATAACAGGCATCAAATTTATCGATGACAGGCTTACTGCTATAGAATACGGCGATAATGTGTAATTTATGGAAGTCTTTAAAATCTGCAGAGAAAAATATTCCCATTCTTTAAATGCTTCCGGAGCATCAAACAGATGGAACAAGAAAGATGAATTTGTAATTTATACAGGCAGCAGCAGATCTTTGTCAACTTTAGAAATGGTTGCTCACAGGTCTTACATCAATATTTCCAGTCAATATAAACTATTGATAATTACAATAACTGATGAGTCATTAATCAAGGCAATAGATATCAGGGATTTGCCGGAAAACTGGAAATCAATTGAGGCATACGTTGAACTTCAGGAAATCGGCTCCAAATGGTATCACCCAAATGAATCACTGGTATTAAAAGTTCCTTCTGCAATCATTCCGCAGGAATTCAATTATATAATAAATACAAAGCATCCTTTGTTTTCAACTCATATCATTTTAAAAGAAGTTGACGATTTTGCATGGGACAATAGATTACTTTAAAAGTGGGGATAACAGTGTTCGATAAATTGGAAACCTTTCATTAAAAGTTGTTTTTTTGAGTTCTTCCATCGAAAATCACAATCATTGAATCGTGCATTCCGATTTTATTTGTAACAGTTACAGATTCACCTTTTGAATTGGTGCCTGTAAATTTCAGGCGTTTTTTTAGAAACCGTAAATCTGTTTTGTTTGGCAGTATGTAATTGTGAAACAATTTCGTACTGGTGCTGACCGGGAGAAGGCAAACGCAAAGTTTGCCCTGACCAGCTTGTTCGATGGCTTTGATTACAAAAGCTTACTTTAGCTTTTGTGAGTATGGCGGGTTGATGAAGCTGCGTTCTCCCCAGTCTATTGCCAGTCCATCCCATATATCAACATTGTGTTGATACGGGCATGGATCGAAATTGAAATCAAATTCTTTGTTGAGTGATTCATAGAATTCGGGAGGTGTCTTCCGATCATCCTTGTGGTTTAAATGCCTGTTTTTCATTTATTTATAAAAATTTATTTTTAATACCTCAGTTATATTCGCCTACGAATCCATGAGTAAAAAAACCGATGCATATTTAGGAGCAGCGTAAACGGAAGCGATAGCTTTCGGGCTGTTCAGCTGTTGTAACACCAATAAAATAAAACGTTTCAAAAAATTGACAGAAATAATATGAACATCTTTTATTTAACAAAATAATAAAATAAATTTATAAACTATTTATAAACAAATACCGTGAAATGGTACAAAAAAGGCTGTACAAGGGCAAAAAAGAGAGGATTCAACTTTCGCTAAATCCTCTGCAAGTTCTTTATTTTCAGCTTTTTATCTTGTACCCCGGACGGGATTCGAACCCATGACCTACTGCTTAGAAGGCAGTTGCTCTATCCAACTGAGCTACCGAGGCATCCTTATTTTTTGCGGTGCAAAGATAGAATTCGAATCCCAAAAAACAAATCTCAAAATTCGAAATTTGAATATGTCTGCCGAAAGTCAGGTGGCACCCTGAAACTTTGAACTTTGAACTCTACACTTACAGCAGGTGTATTCCATTTACCTTGCACTTTTGAATCATTTCATCGGGCCAGATGCTCGATTGAATCTCGCCAATGTGTGCTTTTCTTAAAAAATACATACACAGGCGCGATTGTCCGATTCCACCACCCACTGTCAGCGGCATTTCGTCGTTCAATAACATTTTATGCCACATTAAATCTTTTCTTTGTTCAAGGTTTCTTATTTTTAACTGGTGCATCAATGCTTGTTTATCAACCCGAACTCCCATCGATGAGACTTCAAATGAACGTTTTAAGACCTTGTTCCACAAAATAATATCGCCGTTTAATCCTTTAAATCCATTTACTGTTGGTGTACTCCAGTCGTCGTAATCGGGCGCCCGTCCATCGTGAATTTCGCCATTGGACATTTTACCGCCAATGCCGATTACAAAAATAGCCCCGTATTTTTTCGATGCTTCATTTTCGCGCTCAAACGGTGTTAAATCGGGATATTTTGCGGCCAGTTCTTCGGCATGGATAAAGGTAATTTCCTCAGGCAATTCAGGAATAATATCGAGGTAAGTTTCTGAAACGTGAAATTCTGTACGTACCAAGGCTGCATATATTTTACGGACAACATATTTCAGAAAATCAAGATTGCGATCTTCGTTGGTAATCACTCGTTCCCAGTCCCACTGATCGACATACAGAGAATGCATATTTGTAAGTTCTTCATCGGGACGAATCGCGTTCATATCGGTATAAATACCAAAACCTTCCTTTATTTGTAAATCTGCCAAAGCCAGTCGTTTCCATTTGGCCAGCGATTGAACAATTTCTGCCACATCGTCTCCTAAATCTTTCATTGGGAAAGAAACCGGGCGTTCAATACCGTTTAAATCGTCGTTAACACCTGTGCCCCGTTTTACAAAAAGTGGTGCTGTTACCCGCCTCAATCGCAATTCAGAAGATAAATTTAGCTGAAAGAAATCTTTTATCTGCTTGATAGCCTGCTCGGTTTGATGAACATCCAAAACCGATTTGTAATTTTTTGGAATAAATAAATTCATATAATTTCGTTTAATGTCTGAAAAAAAAACAAAAGTAAAATTCTACTTTCAAATTAAAAGAAAACCAGCAATTAAAGTTTTATAACCTCACAAATTAATTCAGAAAAATTGTAAATAATAATACAGGGCTGCGACATTCTGTAATTTACGAATATTATTTTTGCATAATCTGTGATGAAAAATTTCGATAAAAACATATCCAGACTTTACCTGATTAAAATCTCAAAATGGTTTAATATTGTTATGCCTGTGGTTGTTTTGTTTTATCAGGACAACGGAATGGGGATGCAGGAAATTTTTATTTTGAAGGCCATTTATTCAATCGCCATTGTTACAATGGAGGTGCCATCAGGCTGGATGGCTGATGTGTGGGGAAGAAAAAAAACATTGTTTATCGGGAGTGTACTTGGAGCTGCAGGTTTTCTGGGTTACAGCTTTTCTTTTGGTTTCTGGGCTTTTGCTGTTGCTGAAATTGTTTTGGGAGTTGGTCATGCTTTTGTTTCAGGCGCCGATTCGGCAATGCTTTTCGACAGTTTAAAAGCTTCCGGCAAAACAGAACAATACATAAAACATGAGGGAAGGATTACATCGGCAGGTAATTTTGCAGAAGCTATTGCCGGTGTTATTGGCGGACTACTTGCTGCCATCAGTTTGAGAATTCCCTTCTACTTTCAGTTTGCTGTTGCAGCTATTGCAATTCCGGCAGCATTTACTTTGGTTGAACCTAAAATTCACTCAACCGAACACATTCATTCCATAACGAAAATGGTCAGCAATATTAGAAATACCTTAACCACAAACAACAATCTGCGTATTTCAATACTGCTGTCGGCAATAACCGGAACGGCCACCTTAACTTTTGCATGGCTTGTTCAACCCTATTTTTTAGCCATCGGTTTACCTGTTGAATTGTATGGAATATTTTGGACTGCGTTGAATTTAACTGTTGGCGTTTCTTCTGTTTTTGCGCATCGGGTTGAATTGTTTTTTGGTAAAACCCGGTCGTTGACCGGAATTATATTATTGATAACACTGGGTTATTTTCTTTCAGGGATTGTTGTTTCGATGTGGGGAATGTGTTTTTTATTTATGTTTTACCTGGTACGTGGCGTTGCAACTCCAATTCTGAAAAACTATATGAACCAACACACACAAAGCGAAATTCGTGCTACAATTTTTTCGGTAAGAGATTTTGTAATCCGTATTGTTTTTGCTGTAATAGGGCCTTTTTTGGGATGGATTACTGACAATGTTAACCTGAAAAGTGCATTTATTTTGGCCGGAACGATTTATGTTGTTTCAGCAATTATTGTTGTATTTCCATGGATAAAAAAAGACAGGAAAAAGTACTGAATACCAATTACCTGATTTGTGCAATTTCGAAATGCATTCCATCTTTTCTCTGAAAATGTCCTCCCCAGTAAAATCCAAGATTATTTGCGATAGGAACCAGTTCTCTTACTGAGCCTTTCTGTCCTTTCAATGCAGGTGTTACTCCCAACCCGTTCCACGGTACATTTATATCAATTGCAACTCCAAAAGCATGATTGCTCAGGTTGGTTGAACTTCCGCGGATTAACCTGGGATTAAATGAGCCATCAAATGACAGAATTAACGATGACAAACCGGCTTTTTCCCATTCATTAAATAAATTGATAAATTGGTTTGCAACTTTTTTATGTACCGTTATTTTATTTGTGTTGTATGGTGGGAGTCCATTTATCTGAGGAATCTCGACAGTTACAAGATTTATTGCCTTCCAACCATTGGTAATATTTATGGAACTGTTATCGGGTTTAATTGCAAATTCGATTTTGCCAAACATGGATTGTAATTGAGATTGCGACAGCGGTTTGAAATTTGGAGGTGCCGGCCATCCCGAAGTATTCTCATCCACATTCACCCTCAGATCATCAATTAACTGGAATCCATATTGCATGGCTTTTAAATACGTGGAATTGTCAACAATTCCATTTGCTACAAGTCCATTTTGAGTTTGAAATTCAACACTAGCGTTATATGTATTATTTCCAAAATCGCCATCAGCCCTGACCTCTGTAAAACCTTGTCCATATAAGAAAAACTGCCATTTTTTTACTTCTGCACCTTTGTCGCCTTTTGATATTGCTTTCATGATTTTAATAATAAAGTTAATTTTTGTATAGATTATGGTAATTTTTCACAAAACCTTGTTCATTATTTTTCAATTTAAGTTTCGCTCCAGGGTGGATTAAGCAAATGTCCATATTGCCTCATTAAAACCTGTAATTCAGAATGTTGTTTTTCATACGCTTTCATCATCCAGTCAGCATGTTCGATTTCCTTTGCCCGCGCAACTGCCTTTGTAAATTCATCCATTTCTGCCAGACAATAGTGGCATTCGGCTTTATTAACCTGAATCCAGAACATCTGCTCGATATCATCTGCCGCATTATAATCGGAAAAATTTACTGCATCACCGCTACTACTTTTCAAAGCAATTCTGTTTTTCCTGTCAATGATTACATTCCAATCCTTATCACACATTTCGAGTACCTGTCGCCTTAACCGATTGGCAAAAACCATGTCGGCAATTTTATCTTCCTGTGTATTAAAAATTGAAGTATCAACACGTTTGTTAAACAGAAATGCCAGGTTTATTCCATGATATCGATTATGCAAAAGAAAATAGCCCCGCTGATAAAATTGTATAGCATTGGCCAAATGTTGATCTCCCTGACCTTTTTCGAATAGCTTTTTTTCAATTCTTCCAGCCAGCGAAACAGTTTCGGTGTCGTTTGTACGCTCTATATCTAATTTTGACAACATTTGGATTGCCTCATTCAGTGATGTGATTAGATCGGGTAATTTTGCTTTGTAAGTTGCAAATGCAAGTCGATGAATCAAATAGGAATCATTGTTAGATTCATCCTTTGATTCGGATTTCAATATTTGAATTGCCGATTGGAAAAAGGATTTTGCTTCAGCAAACTTTCTTTCATAAAGTGCAGTTTCACCTAATTCAATCAGATTACCAAGTGTTGGATTATCCGGTGAATTTTTGGCTGCAACCTTGCCTTCTTCATTCTGATCCTGTTCATTAAGAATTTCCTTCACAAAATTATTCTGCAAATTTACCATGGTTTTAAAAAGCGGAGGATTAAGTTCCGGAAGGTGCGAATAAACAGGACTGTCTGGATCATCGATATTTAATACTGTTTCAATGGTTTCACCAAGAACTTTTCTGAATCTTTCAACCTCTTCGTAATCAATTGCTTCGCCCAAATGAGTATAATTGGTGATTTTTATATGATTCAAATCAAACGGGTAGGAATATTTGTCTTCAGAAATTACGATCGTAGTCCGGCTCCTGAGTGCATGCCTGATACCAAGTTCATAAAAGGCATTAACATTAGCAGTGGAAAGATCAGCAATTACCAAATCTGCATTGTACAATTCCTTGTACATCTGGTAATCGATAGATCCTGAATGAAGGATTTCATCAGCCCGGATGCATACAAGACCTTTATTCTCAACTACTGGTTTAATTAAAAGTTTATAGGATTTATTAAGATCGAGTTTTCTACCTGTGGCAAAATCCGTCTTTGTTCCAAAGCCCATTATTACAAAGCAGCGCTTTGGCGCAGTATTAGTATCATTTGCAGGTGACATAAGTTATAAAATTAGGTTCTAATTAAAAAGTCCAATAAACTTCTCTAATTCAAGTGTATTTTCGTTTCGTTCTTTTCTGAAATTAAAGATCTTTTCCAGGTTTGCTTTTGTGGTTCCAAACATCCAGCTTTCAACGGCCAGCGGTTTTGCTTCGTAAAAGAACTCTTCAGCTTCTGCAAGCTTGTTCTCAATAACTGCAAGTTCGAGTAAAGTGGCAAAATCCCAATAATCGGGTGATTTTCGTTTCATTTTGGCCTTTACTGCATATTCAACTGCAGGAACCAAACGGAATGCACGTTCCTTTTCGCCCAGAAGTTCGAGGCAGGTTACATAATTCACCCCCGGGTAAGCATCGCGAGGATCTGATTCAAATCCCTTTTCATAATATTTCAGGGCATTTTTCAGGTGCACTTTTGCCTCCCCTGAATTACCTGTTTTATAGGCCCTTTCAAACTTGTCTTTATAAATTCTACCCCAGATACCATAAGTTTCGCTGCTTGCCTTGCCGTCCAACTCCAGATTACGCAAAGCATCCTCGGCTGTACGAATCATTACTTCGTCAACAGGTTTGGCTTTCCCAGCGTTCCGGTTCAAAACAAATGCATATTGCTCCTGCACCATAACAGTTTCAAACACATAACGGGGTAGTTGTTTTATAAAGTCGAGCATCTCATTAAATGCCTCGACGTTACGATATGAAATCATTATATCGATTAAAACCGCGGTTTCTATATCTTCAAATGGCTTGTACTTTTCAACCACCGCTTTGATTGCTTCGATTCTCAGCGGTTTTAGTTTACTTTGGTCTTCGTGGTATACACTGCGGGCATAAGCCAGCTCATTTTTTATCGTCTCATCGTACCGAACTTTGTCCCTGAAAACATCTGTTTTTTCGTGTGCCACCGAATTCTGAAAAGAAATCCCGTTAATCATGTCATATAGAGGGCTGTCGGTGCTTCTGCTCTTTTTTGCATTTTCAAGAATTCCTGCAAGCTTTTTTATGTCATTCTCTTTGTCACACAAATTAAAATCCTTGTCAACTTGATAGGCAAATGTGCGGTTTATACCAACATCAAATGGTAATGGAAAATGTGATGATGCAATAATCGGAATCGTTGAATAAGGTTTCACTGCATAACGCATACCCAATTCATAATAAGCATTCGGATTTGCATTGGTTAAATCGGCCACACAATATTCGCAAAGCACAATTTTTTCGTACATGGTTTTGTGGATCAACCCAAAACTGTTTTCAGCATATTCAATCAGGGGCTCCATTCCAGCCATAACAATCGCCGGTTTTACAAGTTCTTCGTAAATTTTGTCGAAATCAATCTTTTGCACAGGATCTTTTTTCCCTTCAGCATATTTGGATTTCAGATCATTGAGATTCTCCTTTTTACCAAACGAAGTGATAACGAAGCAATATGGTTTCATTTAATTTGTTTTTTCTTATAATAGAATTAACCGGAGAAGTGTTCCTCTTTTATTTCCCGTTCACCAGCTATTTTTCCAATTTCATAAAGCACTTCCCTGTTTTGGGCATTGCTCATTTCTGTTAAACTTTCCACATCCTTATCAGAAAACGATTTACCTTTTATTTGCAGGCTGTTTAAATTATTTTCTGTTATCGGAAAATTATAGCGCAGGTATTTGAGCTGCGGTTGGTTTCCAATAAAATCATCTTTCAGATACTCGATTTCCATGTCGATATAATGTGCAGTTGGCGAGTCTGACAACCACTGAAGAATGATTTGGTTTTGCCAGCTTGCGTCCTGCATCAGCATATCCGGCACACTTTCTGCCCAGGTTTTTATCCATGCATTTGTAATTTGACCGGTTTGCTTTTTAAAAATGCTGTAACCTGTGCCAACCGAAACAAGGCTGAGATTATCAGCGCCCATCTGCCAATGGAATGGAAATCCTTTTAATGTTGCTACCATCAATAACGTTAACGCCGGATTATTTGCCATACTCACCCCACCATCAACAAAAGCGGCTTTTTGGCCGTCGCCAACATCAATCATTTGGGGTACAAAATAAGTAGGTGCAGCGCTGCTTGCCCGAACAGCCTGCCAAAGCGGAATGTTTTTGTTTTTACCCAACTGTGTATTAAAGAACTTACCTTTTGGATGATTGATTAACGGCCAGGTACTATTTGTATCGGCTCTTTTTGCAACAATGCAGAGACCGGTTTTTATCATGTCGCTTTCCAAAGTCATGTTGCCAAATATAGCTTTCAGGCTATCTTCCAGTTCCTTGTAGCTGTATTCTGCTTGCAGATACTTCCAGGTTTCGAGCGGATTCCAGAAATTTCTTTTATCACCGAAGATTTTACCCCCTAATTCCATATACTTGTCTTTCAGTTCATCGACAGTCATTCCAATCGACAATCCTGCGGCAATAATGGAACCTGTTGAAGTTCCGCCGATAAGATCAAAATAATCACAAAGAAGCAATTCCGGATCATTTTCTGTCGCACGAAGAATGGTTTCAATTTTCTTCAGATAACCCAGGGTTAGCGCACCACGGATACCACCACCATCCAATGACAGAATTTTTTTTGGGCCATTTGCCGGATCTAAATGTTCAAATAAAGTTTTTTTCACGAGTGTTATTTTTTAGATTTTTATTTAATGATATTTTTTTAACAATTCATGTGGTAAATTGTTTCAAATGGCTTGCAAACTCTGATACAGACTATTTAAACCAGGCAGGATTGTTCAACCTTCCGCTTGGTCAGTTAGTCCTGTTGTATCAGCGGTTGATGTGCCGGAATTCTCCTTTTCTCCGAGGTTGCGGTCATCACGAATTTTTTTTGCCGGGGGCCAGCCCTGGTGCTCTTTATCCAGTATCGTTTCCACTCTTGAAATAAAAAGAGCTTCCTTATCAACCCCTGTCATTCCATAAGGCCCTACATTGAAATTGTAATAGTGTATTTCGGGTTTTAACTGCTCACAGGTAGCGCGGTAATTAGCCCACAATTCCTGATACTGGAAAGTTTTCAGACCGGTTGTTAATATAGCCACTATGGCAGATACAATAACAACAAGGAATTGAAGTTTAAAATCCTCATTTAATGCTGCCAGTACCGGCGTTAATGCAGAAAGAATAATCAATACCCATTGAAAATTCTTGTATTTTTTCTGGTTTCTGCCTGACGATTTCTCGTAATAATTTAATTGATCGTAATATCTTTTTTCAAGATATTCTTTAAAGGTTTCTGAATCCATATTTCTATTTTTATTAAGATGATTTTATATGCTCTTTATCATTTTCTAATAACTTAAATTCTGCTTTCCTAAGTTTTTGCCATAATTTTAAGTTTTTTGTTCACCTACTCTTTTGACCGCTTTTCGGCTTGTGTGGAATTCATAAATGCTTTTTATGTCTACATTTTTATTCTATTGATTCTGTTAATAAATCAATACAGCGTTAAATCAAAACAATTTACAAAATTATTTATTACTATTTAGAGAAAGTCTAAATAAAATAAAAATTTTATTGTTAGACATATTTTTTTAGGATTTTCTCATCTTCACATTTATTATTCTGCTACAAAAAACCTCCCTCAGATCTAAAAATTATCGTTGCTTCAACTTGCTTAAAATCAGTTTTATCCCTAAATTTGATATGATTTTCTAAACTGTAGAAAAGCTAAAAAACCGATAAAAAAATCAACATCATGACACAGAAATCAACCGAAAAAGACATTTGTTGCCCCGAGTTCGATCCAATTCCCTGGGATGGGAAAGTGTTTGATTGGAAAGACAAAAAATTCATTAAAGACAGCGTTTTTACCATTTTTTATATGCCCGTTAATTTTGGAGGTGTAATGCGAAAACTCGATAAAAAAGTACGGGAAGCCAATGCCGAAATTCCCGACGGAATGGGTTTGTCAGATCACACATCCAAATGGAATATGGATATTTACCTGGCTGTGGATAAGGAAATACCCGGAGCACAAAACACTACAATAAGTGGTACTTTTGTGAGCAAGGTTTATGAAGGCCCTTACAGTGATACCGGCAAGTGGCACAAGGATTTCGTTGCATGGTGCAGTGCACAGGGACACAAAACCGGCAAGATTTATATGTGGTACACTACCTGCCCGAAATGTGCCAAAAAATATGGCAAAAACTACGTTGTGATTTTAGCAGAAATTAAAAAACCTTGAGCGTAGTTATGGAAATTGTAACTATCAATAACGGAAAACTTCTTGCCGACCGATATATTTCCATTACCAGATTCCATAATATTCTGAAGAAGGAAAAACTGATTTGAAAGATTTTAAGTAGTTTTTTTTATATCACTCACCCATTCACTCATTCATTCATTCATTCATTCATTCAATCACAATTTGCAACCCATCATACCCAACAAATACATTTGCTGGTAATTCATTCAGAATATCTTCATGTTTGCCGAAAGCGTGGATCAGGTGTGTCAAAAATGCCTTCTCAGGTTGAATTTTCTGAATCACTTCCAGCGCTTCCTCAAGGTTAAAATGCGAAATATGTTTCTCTTTCCGAAGTGCATTTATAATCAGAATCTTTGTACCTATTATCTTTTCCAGTTCTTCATCGGGAATAAAATTTGTGTCGGTAAT
>DATITY010000398.1:0-2950 GCA_035467235.1 Draconibacterium sp.
GTTGAAACCTGGCTTTCATCGTTTTCGCTTTTACGAATCAACTGAATATCAGCCGACAGTTTCTGCGAAAAAATTGCAATGTCGGAACTGTGGATAATGATGTTTGCTCCCGCTTTCATCCATTTCACCTGGCGGTTGGGCGATTCTGAAAAATGAATACCCACAGCTATGTTGTGTTCCCTGCATTTACTGATAATCAGTTCAACCATTTTTTCAAAATCAGGATGATCATACTTTTCGGGAAGTCCCATATTTACTGACAAATCATGAGGTCCGATAAAAACAGCGTCAAGTCCGGGAACTTTCAGCAACTTGTCCAGATTTTCGACTGCCGGAATACTTTCGATATTGATAATACAAAGTTTTCCCAGGTTGTAGTTTTCAAGATATTGATTTTGTTCCAGCTCAACCGTCAGCGGATTTTGCAGCGCTTTTTGCAATCGTTTTCCTTTGAGTGGCCTGTATTTAATGGCTCCCACCATTTCGTTCACTTGCTCCACTGTTTCGATGTAAGGCGCTACCACTCCTGTCGCCCCGGCATCGAGCATCTGGCAGGCACGAAAAGGATCGGGCGAAGGAATGCGAACTATCGGTGCAATTCCCATCGCACTGTACAACTGGCAAAGTGCAGCCACTTCCATGCGTTAGAGAGGAACATGTTCGGTATCGAGGAACACAAAATCGACACCTGCCATCCGAGCGGCTTTTGCCCAAAGCGGGGCAGTTGAAGTGATACAGGTTCCGTAAGTAATTTTACCTGCATTGATTTTACCAGCTAAAGAATTCTGATTCATGGTAGAGTTATTTCAGAAATGTTTCAACATCGATTTCATTGTAATCTGCAATACTTCGGTCGGCCTGGGTTTGGTCCTGGTGCCCTGAATCGCCATTGCTGTATGCAATACAAAACATTCCGGCAGCTTTTGCTGCTTTGATACCGTTTTTGGAGTCTTCGAAAACCACACAATTTTCAGGTGCAACTTCCAGCAATTTGGCCGCATGTAAAAAAACATCGGTCTCGGGTTTGCTTTTGCCAACTTCGCTGCTGCTAACAGCGTGTTGAAAATATTTTCTCAAACCCGATTTTACAAGAATAACACGAATTGCTTCGGTATCAGATGATGATGCTACGGCCATCGGGATTTTTTTGGCGCTTAGTTTTTCAAGCAGGTCAACCAAACCGGGCATCGGATCAATTTTTTTGAGAGAGTAAAAGAATGGTAAACCTTCCTGAATAGTAAGCTCTGTCATCTCTGCAATATCAAGCGGAAGGTTTCTTTTGCTGATGATTTGTTTCCACATTACATCGGTGGCAGTACCCATGTAACCGGCATGTTCCTCGTCAGAAATATCGAGCCCCATTTTGCGGAACATCCTCTTTTCGGTTTGAATATGAAATGGCTCTGTGTCAACCAAAACCCCGTCCATATCGAAAATCACTGCTTTTACTTCTCTCATGTTCACATTTATTAACTGATTTGATTTGAATGTGAAATCACAAACCAAATCAATAATCCATCAAATTAATGATATAAAAATCGATTTAGCCTCACAATTTTTGGTTGATTGTGATATAATTTTGACATGTGTATGGCTCGGCTGCTGACTTCCCGGTCGGCTGGTGAATGTGAATTAGATTTACATTGCTTCCGTACAAAATGACAGCAAGACTTAATTTATTGCGTCAATATGACACTTAAAATAGAGCGACACCACAATACCACCTTCCTAAATCATTACAAAAATCAATGAGAATGCGGGTTTCACAATTTTTAACCTTTGTAAAGGAATGTTTTGGTATGTCGTTTGAAAAATTCGAAATGTAAAAAAATATGTCTAATTAAAAAATGGAGGACTTAACAATGAATTTAGCAAGATTAACAAACAATTGGATTCCGTCATTTCCTTCATGGGCAGACAAATTTTTTGAAGGGGATTTGATGGATTGGAACAGCGCAAATTTTGCAGGGGAACGTTCGACCTTGCCTGCTGTTAATGTAAAAGAAAACGACAACGAGTTTCAGATTGAAGTTGCAGCCCCGGGCTTAAAAAAAGACGACTTCAAATTGAATTTTAAAAACGGGAAGTTAACTATCTCATCAGAAAAAAAAGAGGAAAAAGAGGAAAAAAAAGGTGAAAAAGTTACCCGGAAAGAATTTAATTATCAGTCGTTCCAACGTACTTTCAATGTATCTGAAAACGTTGTCGAAACTGACAAAATTTCAGCAAAATATGCGGATGGGATACTTCATGTTAAACTGCCAAAACGTGAAGAGGTAAAACCTAAACCCGCTAAAGAAATTAAAATTTTGTAATTGAAATTGGGCAGGCATTTACTGCCTGCCTTTATTGTTTAACCCGGTAAAATTTATAAGTTATGAAACGCATAGGAATACTCGCCTTTGCAATATCAATAATTTTAAACAGTTGCAACGGACAGAAAAAAACAGAAAAAACAGAGATGGCGAAAGACACGATTACCCCAAAAACAAATATTATAGTAAACAAAGAATATGATGATGAGGGTAATTTAATACGTTATGATTCCACCTACTCCTCGTATTATTCGAATATTGTAACTGACACGCTTTTAGGCGATAGCGTATTCAATAATTTTAAAAATTTCTTGAACCAAAATTATGGTTTCTCTAACCAGCCTTATTTCAATAATTTTTTCTTTGAAGACTCTTTACTGAAATACGATTTTTATAAAAAGGATTTCTTTTCCAACCGGTTTCAAAATAATATGGAAAAAATGGACAAGCTTTTCATGGAAATGGATTCCTTAAAAAACAGCTTTTATTACCGCCAGTATCAAAATATTGACAAAGGAAAAAACATTAAAAAAGAATAAGGTTGTATCGGATGATTTTGAAAAAGCAGATGTCGCATTCAACTGAATGATTCAATCGGGAAGTAAGGCAGAAAATGGAATACAAAGATTATTACA
>DATITY010000399.1:0-15657 GCA_035467235.1 Draconibacterium sp.
TCGCCTGTTGGTTCATGCTGGTCGAAATAATGGTGGTAATGGTCATTAAAAGGCAGAATAAACTAACATGATCACCATAAAACGGAATTGTAAATGGAAGATTCAAAATTGAATCATAAGTTGACAAGTCAGTTGCCCAAAGAAAGCTTTCCTGCCTAAGTTCAATTGAAGTTGGGAAGAAAAAAAACATGGCAATTAAAATCGGAAATTGCAAAAGCATTGGCAAGCAACCACCCATTGGATTTACACCGGCTTTTTTGTACAAAGCCATTGTAGCTTGTTGCTTTTCCATCATTTTATCAGGGCCAAATTTTGCGCTTAATTCATCAATCTCGGGTTTTAATACCCTCATTTTTGCCTGCGACATATATGACTTGTAGGTGAACGGGAATAAAATTGTTTTGATGAAAATGGTAAGAAGCAATATGATTAGACCGAAATTATCGATGTATTTGCGAAGAAAATTGAAAATTGGAATAATCAGATACTTGTTTACCCAGCTTACAATTACATAGCCCAAATAAACATTGCTTTCCAAATCATTATTATACTGCTTTAACGTTTGGTAGTGATTTGGACCAAAATAGAACTGCATACCAACCGTTTCGCTTGGTTTTCCTTCGTATGGAAGCGAAATATCGGCATAAAAATTGGCAAGATAATTTGGGTTTTCCTCAAATTTAGTCTGTTTAATCTGAGCATTTGCAAACGATTCGTTGGCAATAATCGTTGAATTAAAAAACAATTGTTTGAAGCTAATCCATTTCAAACGTGTGCTTAAATTTTCTTCTTCCGATTTGGTTTTTGAAAGGTTATCAACTTCATCCTCAAAAAATTTGTAGGTGATATTAGTGTAACCATCTTCACCGAATTTCGACATTTTTTCCTGGCGGGGCACATCGTACGACCAGTTAAAGTTAAGATACGTCTGATTTGTGGCGATGTATTGATTCATCCCCTGCATATTCAGGTTAAAATCAACCAGAAATGAGTTGTATTCCAACGTGTAAACGTATTCCATATAACTACCTGGCGCCACTTCCAGTCGAAATGAAACCGACTCTTTTCCACCGGGATTTTGTTTGTTGAATTTAATTTTCCCTTCACTGCCTTTTTTTACTTCGGGACCGGTTACAACAGTCTCTTTCCGGTTTATAGCTGGTGTGAAGTACAACTGGCTTGTTTGAATACTTCTGTTTTGTGCAAAAAAGTTGAGTCCGAACTGTGTTTTTGGGCCATCGAAAAGTATCAATGGCAACGAATCATGGGTTTGGTAATTTTTCAATTCCACAGAATAAATTCTTCCTCCTTTATTGGAAAAAGTAATTTTCATTAAATTATTTTCGAGTGTATAAAACTCTTCTGTTCCAATTGCTGCGGTTCCAAAAACACCAAATTGCTCTGTCTTTTCGAGTATTTGATTTTCAGGATTAACGGAATCGGTTGCCGTAATTGCATTACTTTCAACAGTTTGCTCAAGTTGCTGCTTTAATAATATTTCTTTCTCCGCTTCTACCTGAGCAATTGAATCTCTTCTGTATTTTGCTGCTTCAATTTCTTCTTTTGAGGGTTGATTGATTATTGAAAAAACAACCAGAATTGCAAAGATAAGGACTATTCCAATTATCGATTTTTTATCCATTTTTACTTATTGAACTAACGAGTTTTTTATAAAATCTACAAACAATGGGTGGGGATTTAAAACGGTACTGCGGTATTCGGGGTGAAACTGAACTCCGACAAACCATTTGTGATCTGGTATTTCAATGATTTCCACCAGATCGGTTTCCGGATTTATGCCAACCGGCACCATTCCGGCGGCTATGTATTTTTCCCGGTAAGCATCGTTAAACTCGTAACGGTGACGGTGACGTTCGTGAATTGTAAGTTTGTTGTATGCTTTGCAAACATTTGAGTTATTTTCAATAATCCGGCATTCAT
Organism: Draconibacterium sp.; assembly: GCA_035467235.1. Taxonomy (GTDB): domain Bacteria; phylum Bacteroidota; class Bacteroidia; order Bacteroidales; family Prolixibacteraceae; genus Draconibacterium. Next base: position 1,942 of record DATITY010000399.1, read on the forward strand.
AAGAACCCAATCGCATGGTTCCTCCATAATCGGTAATTCCTTTTTGCTGCTCCATTAAATCGATAACCGGGTGTGGTGTTTTTGGAGACATTTCGGTTGAATCAGCATCTTCCAGTTTTAATACATTACGGGCAAATTCGATTACGGCAACCTGCATTCCCAGACATATTCCTAGGTAAGGTACATTGTTTTCGCGGGCATATTTTGCTGCCAGAATTTTCCCTTTCATCCCGCGATGACCAAATCCGGGAGCAACAATAATTCCATTTAACTGTGAAAGTATTTGAACGTAATTGCTACTGTTTATGCTTTCAGAATGAATCCAGTTAACATTTACTTTGCACCTGTTTTCAGCACCGGCATGAACCAGTGCTTCCGCAATCGATTTATAGGCATCATGTAACTCAACATATTTTCCTATTAATCCAATTTCAATGGTCTGTGTTGGATTTTTAAGTCTGGTAAGAAAATCGTTCCATAACGAAAGATCGATTTTATCATTTATCGGAAGTCCGAGTTTCTTCAAAACCGTTATATCCAGTTTTTCATCGAGCATTTTTAACGGAACCTCATATATTGTAGGTACATTAATTGATTGAACAACTGCTTCAATTGCCACGTTACAAAATAAAGCTACTTTTTCCCGTACCGACAAATCGATATTATATTCAGTGCGTAAAACTAAAATATCGGGTTGAACTCCTTCTTCAAGTAACTGTTTAACTGAATGTTGGGTAGGTTTGGTTTTTAATTCCCCAGTTGCTGCCAAATAAGGAACCAAAGTTAAATGAATAACCAGCGCTTTTGAGCCAAGTTCCCATTTTAACTGACGAACCGATTCGATATAAGGTAACGATTCTATGTCACCAACAGTGCCGCCGATTTCCGTAATTACAATATCATAATTTCCTTTTGAACCAAGAATTTTTATTCTGCGCTTTATTTCATCTGTTATGTGAGGTATTATTTGAACAGTTTTCCCCAAATAATCTCCCTTTCTTTCTTTGCTGATAACAGACTGATAGATTCTACCTGTTGTTACATTATTGGCCTGCGAAGTGGCTTCGTTCAAAAACCTTTCATAATGACCTAAATCCAGATCTGTCTCAGCTCCATCTTCTGTAACGTAACATTCACCGTGCTCATATGGATTCAAAGTTCCGGGATCAATATTTATATAAGGATCCAGCTTTTGAATTGTTACACTAAAACCTCTCGATTGCAATAATTTCGCAAGTGAAGAAGCTAAAATCCCTTTTCCAAGCGATGATGTTACTCCACCGGTGACGAATATGTATCTTGTTTCGGACAACTTTCTCAATTTTTTTTGATTTTAAGGCACAAAATTAATCAATAAAACTTATCTGAAAACTAAACCATGCTTTAATTGACTTTTATCAAGGATAAAATAATAACCAACTTAGTTACTACACTAAGCAATCAAATAAAAGATGTTTAATTTCCTTGCGATATTTTGGAATGAAAAATATTTGTTACAGAATATACAATTTTAGGAAATACTGATTATCATGTTGACTGAACACAACGTAAGAATCTAAATGTCCTTCTTTTATACATATGTGCTATTAATCACATATGTATAATTTGCTTTATTTCTAATACTTATGGACCAATTAATAAGAATGAATTATCGAATATTACATATGTATACAAATAAAATTTCTTTACCTGTTTAAATTAAATCGTGAATGAACTGTTTTTAGATATTTCTGGCTCAAATTTTTCTTCTTTTTTCGTTACCAAATAATAGTTGATCACATAATTAGGCGGAGGTTGTAATTTAATTCTGAATTGTTACTTTGTTTTTAGTCTAACAACTTTATTTCTAATCCCTCCAGACTGATCGTTTATAATAAGTCGAATGGCTTCTTCATTACAGTCATCAGCAAGACCTTTAATAATTTCAACATGGAGTGCATTGCCTTAGAAATCAATCTCAGTAGTTAAATTTACAATCCATAACGCTTTCCACATGTTTATCTCTGGTTTCATCCGGATAAACAAAATTAGCCTCGATATATTTCTGCATGACTACTTTTCCTCCAGCAAATTGGGGCAAGTGTAAAAATTTGTTTTTCGGATTTTTACAGGCAGGAAAATTTTCAAATTAAACAAACGTGATTATAAAAAATAAAGGTTGCCCATTATTCGAGCAACCTTTATTTTCAATTGGTACAGATGATGTCTATTTCATCTCGTTCTTTAATTGTGCTACCCATTTAATAACCCTGTCGTTGGTTAATCTTCCCTGATTTTCCTGGTCGAGGGGAAGTCCTACAAAAGTGTCTCCACGCTTTGCTCTCGATGATTCAAAAGTGTAGCCTTCTGCCGGTATTTTACCAACAATATTGGCACCGCAACTTTCCAAAACTTCAACCAAAATACCAATTGCATCGCAAAAATTTTCGGGATATCCTTTTTGATCGCCTAATCCGAAAACTGCAAATGTTTTATTTTTCAAGTCCATTTCTTCCAGTTCGGGAACAAATTCATCCCAGTAATTAGGCAATTCGCCATCGAACCAGGTTGGGGCACTTAAAATGAAATTATCATTTTCTTCGAAAACTGTTTTTGTTAATTCTTCTGCATTAACCGCCTGAATATTTCCCTCACCAAAAGCTGCGATAACTTTCTCAGCTACCTTTTTAGATTTCTGGGTATGAAAACTATAAATAATTATTGTTTTACTCATTTCAATTTGATTTATTAATATTCTATTAGTTCCTTAGCGGCAGTGTAAATCCGCTCGACATTCGGTAAAATTGCCCTTTCCAGAATACGATTGAACCCAACCGGAGTAAATGGAGAACCTACACGTTTTATTGGAGCGTCAAGCAAATTGAAAGCTTTTTCTGTTATTAATGCACTCAATTCACCACCAAATCCACCGAATACTTTGTCTTCATGAACTATCAAAACTTTATTGGTTTTTTCAACCGATTTCAAAATTGTTTCTTCATCCAATGGAATTAAGCTGCGCAAATCAATTACTTCCACACTAATTCCTTCTTTTTCCAGGTTGTTTGCTGCTTCAATACTTAGATGGGTGGTATTTCCATAAGTGAGTAATGTTAAATCACTACCCTCTTTTCTTATTCTTGCCTTTCCAAACGGAACCTCAAAATCGTCAGGAATTACTGTAGCTGCTTTTGGATCCTGATATAAAGCTTTTGGCTCCATAAACATGGTTAATCCTCTTGAACGCATGGCCGTTCTCAACAATCCGGCTGCATCATCGGCAAACGAAGGATAAACAATACGAACTCCAGGAATTGAGGCCAGTGAACCTTCGATATTTTGTGAATGATACATTCCACCACCAATATAACCTCCCGAAGCCAGGCGAATGACTATGTTGGGAGAAAATTTTCCATTTGAGCGCCAGTAGTCATGGCTCGTATCAACATATTGTTCCATTGCAGGCCAAAAATAGTCAGCAAACTCTGCTCCCTCAACAACTACCCTGATTTTATCGCTGTATCTGGACATTCCATTTGCAGTTCCCATGATAAAATCTTCTGCAATTGGAGCATTAAAAACTCTTTTTTCGCCAAACTCCTGCTGCAATCCTTTTGATACGTTAAAAATTCCTCCTTTATCTTTGTTGGCCATATCCTGTCCCCATATAAAAGTATCGGGATTATGACGGAACTCTGCCTTTAATGTTTCATTTAAACCTGTAATCAACTTTTTCTTCTCGCCTTCCTTGTTGTGCAATCCTTCCGGATATTTTTCAGATATGTAAGGTTCAGGTAGTACAAAATCATAAATAGAATCAGGTGATGGATCAGGTGCACTCAGTGCAGCTTTGTGCGCTTCTTTAAGCTCTGCTTTTGCACTTAGTTGTATTTCCTGAATTTCCTCTTCCGTAAAACGTTCATACCGTATCAATAAACGCTCAAACTTGGCAAGTGGGTCATATTGCATCACATAATTTCTTTCCAACTCATTCCGATAGAGAAGGTGGTCGTCGGAATTTGAATGAGAATGCATTCGCACGCAATTAGCCTGCAAAAGTACTGGTTTTGATTCAGCAAGCACATAACGTTTGGCTTCAGCCATAGCATTCATGGAATCAAACACATCTTTACCGTTACAGTGTATGATTCGGGTATTTTTGAATCCGCTGAAATTATTTGCCACCTTCCGGTTTGCTGTTTGATCCTTTTTGGGAACTGATATTCCATAACCATTATCCTGAATTACAAAAATTACAGGGAGTTCTTCCTTATCGGCACCGTTAAAAGCTTCGTAAACATATCCCTCACTAACCGAAGATTCACCCTGTCCACTTATAGCAACTGCTTTTTCTCCATAATATTTTATTGCCCGGGCAACCCCAACTGCATGAAGGGTATGATTTCCGGTGGATGATGAAGTACTGTGAATATTCCATTCAGGTTTTGCAAAATGGTTAGACATGTGTCTTCCACCGCTGGACGGATCAGTCGCCTTGGAAATCCCGTTTAAAATAATTTCTTCCGCTGTCATTCCACATGCCATCGCAGTAAGCATTTCGCGATAGTACAGAAAAATGTGATCCTTTTGTTTTTCAAAATGCTGACCAACAGCTAATTGAATTCCATCGTGCCCTGCATATGGTGCATGGTACGACCACCCAATTGCTTGTTTCAAATAATTTGGAGCTTTATCGTCGATTGCACGACCAAGAATCATTAAATGCAACCATTTCTTTAAAGTCTCCTTATCCGTTTTTTTAATGGAATAAATTTTAGGAATATCCATTTCATTCATCTTTATTTCTATTTACTAATTTTCTAAACTAAACGATTAATATCAAACTGTTCCAGGTTATCTGCTATTTTTCGAAGAAATGCACCTCCCAAAGCACCATCAACAATGCGATGATCGTATGATAATGAAAGAAACATTTTATGGCGAATCGCAATAACATCACCAGTTGGAGTTTCAAGTACTGCCGGCTTTTTTTCAATACTACCGGTTGCAAGAATTGCAACCTGAGGCTGATTAATAATTGGTGTTCCGATTAAATTGCGGAAAGAGCCGAAATTGGTAATGGTAAAAGTACCTCCCTGAATTTCTTCAATTCCCAACTTGTTGTTACGGGCAGCATTTGCCAGACGGTTTAGTTCTTTTGTGATTCCAACCAAATTCCTTTGTTCTGCATTTCTAATAACCGGAACAATCAGATTTCCATCGGGTTTGGCAACTGCAATTCCAATGTTGATATCTTTTTTCAGAATAATTCTATCTCCATCAACTGACGCATTTACCATTGGGAATTCCGCCAAAGCTGAAGCAACTGCTTCTATAAATACAGGCATGAAAGTAATTTTCTCGCCATATTTAACCTCAAAAGCCTCTTTGTTCCTATTTCTCCATAAAACCAGTTCAGTAACATCAGCCTCTACTACTGAAGTAACATGTGGCGAAACCTGCTTCGACATTACCATATGGTCAGCAATTAATTTACGAACCCTGTCCATTTCAATGATCTGGTCGCCAGCGCCAATTGAAACAGGAGGTGGAGTCAATGTTTTACGACCACCAGCCAAAACTTCATTTTTAAATTCAGATATCGGTTCCTTTTTAGGATCAGGTTTCGCTTTTCCGCTTTTTCTATTACTTATGAATTCCAGAATATCACTCTTTTGAACCCTTCCATTTGCTCCGGAACCTTTTATTGTTTCAAGTTCTTCAAACGAAATGTTTTCCTGTTTTGCAATTGTTTTCACTAATGGTGAATAGAATCGGTTGGACAATTCACGTGCATTATCCACTGATTTTTCATCAACAACATCTGACTGGGAAGTTTTTTCTTCTTCAACAATGTTTTTTGATACTTCAGTGGAAGATTTTTCTAGAGTTCCAATTTCTTCACCTCCTATATTTATAACAGCCAAAACTTCTCCTACCGGTACAAGACTGTTTTCAGGAAATAATATTTTTGTTATAATTCCATCAACAGGCGATGGTATTTCAGAATCTACTTTATCTGTGGCAACTTCGAAAAGAATGTCATCCTCCTCGACTTTATCTCCCTCTTTTACAAACCATTTGGTTATTGTGCCTTCCTGGATACTCTCGCCAAGTTTTGGCATTACAATTTGAAAATTTGACATGATAACTATTAAGTTTTTAAGTTAATTGCAATTTACAGTTTATATAACAAGCTAAAAATTGAAATGTTCACATTGCAATTTTGTTTTAGTTCTAAAGTTTATGAAATTAAATATTTCTCTGGTTTTTTTACTGTGTTATCTGTATTAAATAGCAAAAGAAACATATTGATTACATATGTAAATTACCTACTAAATCATTTACTGATAGCAATTTATGTCTCTCCAAATAATCCTGAATTCCATCAATTATTTGTAATGGAATAAAAGGATCTTTAAATATAGCTGTTCCAACCTGAACCGCAGAAGCACCGGCAAGTATAAATTCTATTGCATCGGTTGTGTTCATTATTCCACCCATGCCAATTATCGGAATTTTAACTGCCTGATAGACTTGCCAAACCATTCGCAAAGCAATAGGTTTTATTGCTGGCCCTGACAATCCTCCGGTTACAGTTGAAAGTAATGGAATTCTTTTCTCTGCATCTATCGCCATTCCCAAAAAGGTGTTTACAAGCGAAACACTATCTGCTCCCTGCCCTTCCACAGCTTTGGCAATTTCCGTTATATCGGTAACGTTCGGTGAAAGTTTAACAATCAATGGCTTACTGCAAACCCGCCGTACTTCTCTGGTAACAGCTTCTGCACTCGGGCAACTTATTCCGAAGGACATACCACCCTCTTTTACATTCGGGCACGAAATATTGAGTTCTATTGCCGATATACGGTCTAATTCATTAACTTTTTCAGTTACTTCAATATATTCTTCAACAGTTGAGCCGTTTACATTAGCTATTAAATGAGTATTGTAATCCTTTATCCGGGGATAAATATTTTGAATAAAATAATCGATCCCTTTATTTTGTAAACCAACAGCATTTAACATCCCAGAAGCAGTTTCAGCCATTCGCGGATATGCATTTCCATCTCGGTTTTTTAGGGTAATTCCTTTTAATAATATTGCGCCCAGTTTTGATACATCGTAGAAATCGTTTAATTCTTCAGCAAAACCCGAAGTACCAGACGCAGTCATAACTGGATTTTTAAAATCCAGGTCTTTAATTTTCACACTTAAATCTACCATTTCAAATCGTTAGTATTAAATACCGGTCCTTCAGTGCAAACACATAAATTTCCTTTTATTGTAGGTTCAATACAGCACAGACAAACTCCAAATCCGCAAGCCATAAGATTTTCAAGAGATACCTCGCAAAAAACATTTGCTTTCTTTGCTTCCTTTGCAATTGCCTTCATCATAGCAACAGGACCACAGGCATAAATTTTGTCGAAATTATTTATATTATTTTGAAAGACAGAATGTTGGGTAACAAATCCCTTTTCGCCCAAAGAACCATCTTCAGTGGTAAAATGCAAATTGCCATATTGAAAATAGTTGTCGACATTTATATGATCTGCACTGGATCTGGCGCCCAATAAAAGACTAATATTATCGCGGTTTAAGCCCGACTCCTTGGCAAGGAAAAGCATAGGGGCAATGCCACTTCCACCTCCAATTAAAAGAACGCAGTCATTTTTATTGGGATATGTAAAACTCTTACCCAGGGGATAGATTACACTTATTGATTCTCCGATTAATGATTCAGTCAATTTCTTTGAACCTCTTCCTAAAATTTTAACAATTAATGAAATCGTATTCTGCAAGTAATCCACTTCAAAAACAGAGAAAGGCCTTCGAAGGAAAATTTCACTTGTGTTTTTGATTTCGATATTTACAAACTGTCCGGGTTTTAAAGTCGGTAATTGTTCAGGCGAACGCAATTTGATTAAAAAATTAGTAGTATTTAAAGCAATATTTTCAACAACTACTAAATTCCTAACTTCTTTCTTATTCATGCAGCAATAATTTGAATGCAAAGATAAGTATTACGGCACATAATTTTGCCTAAACAATTTGAATATTTAGCACAAAAAAAAGACCGCCACTCTTGACGGTCTCCATGATTCTGTACTTTTCTTAAACTAACCTTACCCGGATTTTTTTATTTTCGTCACATGAGTAAACATTTTACTATAAAATAGAAATACATATGTAGTCATTATATAAAATACAGAAATACATTTGTAATATTTTATAATTTGAGCAAAAGTAATAGCAATATATCCAAGACACAAACAAAAATATTATCTATATAATTGAATAACAAATACTTATGTGTTTTTTATTTAGAATTTACAAAAAATATACTAGGCGATACCTATTTGTAGAAATAAAAAAAGTTATTTACTATAATTAAATATTTCTTTGTTGATCTTATTTTATTAGTGGCTATATAAAAAGGAAAAGGCCGCTATTCCTAACGACCTAGTAACTCTGTATTAGCAGCGAATAACTTAATTGGGTTTGTAAATCTTTTCGCGTTTCATCTAAATGTCCAACAATACAATTGTTCTATCACATTACAAATGTAACATTTAGTTTTAAACATGCAATATACTTATGTAATTTTTTTGCATAATAATTAATAAATATGTAATTTAGAATAGTTACAAATTACGATCGACATTATAGTACATATTACCAGACACTTATATAAATATCCAATCAATGAATCATTAAGGTGATTACAAAGATTTATTATATTAAGGATAAAATTGTGCTTGGATTATTTGATATAAGCGATTGGTGTCAAATAAAAATTAGATTATCAACACCTAACTTTTATATAATTTATTCAATTTTGGTAATTACATTGATTTTACAGCGACATACTTTATCACTAAATTGATGTTTTGCTTAAAGAACATAATTCTTAATTTTCTCTGGTATTAATCCGTGTGTTAATTCAAAGCAGCACATTATTTAAAGATTTAAAGGAGTGGAGATCTATCCAAAAACTTATAAATAAAAAAGGGTTGCTACAGAAAGTAGCAGCCCTGGTTTTTTCACAACTCCTTAAAATAACAGTAGCATATGGAGTTTATAAGTCATCAATCACAATGCTTATTTTTTATTATAGTCAATAAATGTTCCATCAGAAAAAAGTAATACAATTTTATCAATCGGTTTTTCAGAATTTACCTTAGCCGGAGTCGCCGCTTGCAACTCATCATTTGGATTTACCGCTTCAACAGGTTGACGAATTAATTCCTTTTTTGTATAACTCTCAACTTCAATTAACATCTCGCCTTTACCCGTTAGAAGCCACCTGGCATTTATATCAGGATAACTCAATAAAAGCTTTTCAATGAAAGCAGCACCAGGCATATTTCTCCCATTAAGTACATGCGATATATTGGAACGCTGAACCTCAAGTTGAGTAGCTAACTCTCCTGCAGAGATACTTTTGTAATCCATATATTTTTTAATCCTGTCCTTCATGTAGTTATTCTGCATCAACTCCATTATAAATGCCTTGTAATATTTATTCTGCATTCTATAATAAAATTGTGTACGAATGTAATAATTATTTTTTACAAATATCAATAGTAATTTGAAATATTTTTACTCAAACAACGTCTACATCATAAAAATATTCATCGATTCAACTTTAATTAATACTTGTATATAACTGATATTTAATAATATAAAATATTATAATTATTCTGATTTTATCATTTTAACTATATATATTAATAAAATATTGAATTTAGGTTTATATAATAATTATATCTATATGATATAGAGATTATTATAATTTATTTTTGTGGTGCTGATTGTAACAATTATTACTGATTATAATTGTAAAGTTTATTTTATAGTTATTAATGTTTTTGGTATTAACTATATTTTCCATTGTATACAAACCAAGTAAACTTGTTGAACAAACATAAATATTGCCATTATCACAATTGTACAATTGCTGAGATGTACAATGTGCTTGTTCGACTAATATTTTACATTTATTAATTTGCCAAACACGATTAGTTTTACTTGGATTTACATTTATGACATTTCAGCTTAAAAATACCATTACATTATTTCAATCTTTCACTCAGTATTGTCAACATATTTATTTTTGTTGTATTATCAAAAAAAAACGGTCTATTTGTGCAGGAGAGATAAACTTCATTGGAATATTAAATTCTCATGAGGTTAACGACGAGGCAAACTATAACTAACACATTGATATTTAATCTATTTTGTCGTTAAAGTAAATTGTTATTTTTGTGGACAATTAATTTAAGAATTACGAATTTAAATGAATGAGAACATTTCAACTTTTATCAATATCACTTTTCCTTATTTTTTACTTAATCATTTCCTTTGGAGCAATTAAAAGCCTTTTAAGGATAGTCTCACCCCTTTATATAAAAAAGACATTCTGGATTAATCTTATTTTTTTAGTTACTATTTGTCTGGGATTTGTTCTGCTTTATATTTGGCCATTAACAACCCGAAACCTAAAGGGATTTTCAATTCATCTGATATTTAATGCAATTTTATCAATCGATTTTGTTTTTAAGGTTTCCCTCACACTTTCTTTCCTGGTTGGAGTATTTTTCCCGCGTAAATGGAAACCAATAATTTATTACATGGGTTTAATTTTATCTTTGGGAATAAGCAGCAGTGTCATCTATGGAACTCTTTTGGGAAGAAAAGATTTAACTGTGAACCAAATAAACCTGGGATTTAGCAATCTGCCAATGAATTATAATGGTTTGAAAATATTGCAAATATCTGATATTCATTTGGGTGGTTTCATGGGGTCCAAACAATTAATGAATAAAGTAAAAATACAGATAGATGAAATTAATCCTGACATCATTCTGTTTACAGGCGATTTGGTGAATAATTTTTCCACCGAACTGGATGGTTGGGAAACAATCTTTAAAGAAATTACCAAAAACAGAGAAAGTTACTCAATTCTTGGTAATCACGATTATGGAAATTACTCGAATTGGAAGAATGATAGCACTAAAACTGAAAATTTCAATAAAATAGTCGCTTCACACAAAACATTCGGATTTAAGTTATTAAACAACAAGCACATAAAACTTCAATCAGAAACCGATTCATTATATATAATTGGGGTTGAAAACTGGGGACATCCTCCTTTTCCTCAGTATGCAAATCTTGATAGTGCAATGACAGGAATTCCTGAAAATTCGTTTAAAATTTTATTAACACACGATCCTGCGCATTGGGACGAGGTAATTAAAAAAAGAGGTGATGTCAATTTAAGTTTGTCAGGCCATACACATGGCTTACAGTGGGGAATTCAAAAAGCAGGGATTACTTTTAGTCTAAGTTATTTTATACGAAATAACTGGGGTGGATTATATAATTATGATGATTCTTTTCTATATGTAAATGCCGGATTAGGAACAGTTGGTATTCCCTGGAGAATTAATATGCCTGCAGAACTATCTGTTATTACTTTAAAGCGAATTGAAGTCGATTGAAAACAGAAAATCAAAATATACATTTTGCATTTCAGGTAAATATGATGCTCGAAATCCAATTTCTACCGGTGCATAAAATCTAAAAAAATTGGCATCACCTGTAAGTTCAATTCCAAACGATTGAATGCTTTTATTAAAAGTATCTACTACCTCTCCATCTTTATAAATATTAGCTGTAAAATAAGCATAATCGGCATAAATTGAGGCGTTTACCCGTTGAAGATAAACAAGCCCGCCCAAACTCCATTCGGGATAAAAAACAGGAAACTTATAGTCGGAAGCAAAACTGATCATTTCATTTGTATTTATCTTTCCCCAGCCGCGCGGATAGCGAATCATGTCTGAAAAGCTTATTTTACCTGTATTATTTTTGTCCTGAACACCGCCATAAAAGCGAATTCCGTGGTTTGACAAAATACCAGGGATATACAGATACGATTGTCCAAGAGATAAATTTCCCAAATCTGTTTCTCCAAATGGTGAATTCCGGTACAGACCGTCAACTACAAACCCAAAATTGGGGTAAACATCTTGTAAGCTTTTCCGCAATAATTGCTGATAATAAAACCGATATGTGAATGATTGAAAACTCCCTTCATAAAACTTCTCCGGAGTGGAAGAATTATGCTTATATGATGTTAGTTCATATTTAATTTCAGGTTGTAAAAGCCTCATGAATTTTCGTCTCGAAAAATCCATTGGAACCCTGATATCCGCACCAAAATTAGTGTCTGACCAGGTAAACCGTTTTAAAACTGTATCCTGTTTAATTATTTGACCTGAAGAATTTTTCGTTTGTTCGATAACTGCATATTCTGATGCACTGTTTCCTGAACTCAGTTCAAAATCAAAAACCGGATACCAGCCTTTAAAAGTGTATTTACCATAAAAACTTCCGGTTTTTTCGGGAATACTCCATTCATAACCCACATTTAACATGGCAGTACCGAGTTTATTTTGTGAAACAATGCTAACTCCAGGAGTGATTTCATAAGAATCGGCATTTACCACAGCAGGCGCCCAACTATGAAAATTAAGGAGATTTTTTATTTTACTGTATCTTTTTGATTTATATTTCATTGTATCTGATTCAGAAAAATCTAAAACTCCAGGTTCTTGTTTTGACATTTCATCTGCCAATGAGTAATTCCGTTTTTCGATATTACTCATTTCAACATCATGCAATTTATCAACATCAATTTTAATTAACCGAAATCCATTAGAGGTATAATCGCTTAAAACCAAACCTTCTCCTGTTGGCGAAAATGCCGTTGATTCAATTCCAAAGCGCGATTCATAAATTTGGAATACTGATTTATCATCTAAATTCATTCTGTATAAACAATTCTTACCCGAGTAGGTGCCTACAAAATAAAGATTGTTATTTCGAACTCTCAGATTTTTCAATTCACCTAAATCTTTATCCTGAATAATTTCGAAATGATTCGTTTCCAAATCAATCTTTGCCAAACGTTTTCCTTCTGGTAAAAGTACAATTACAACAACTTCTTTTTCATTAATCCATTCGGGAGAAATCGAAGGGGAAAAAGCTGTAAACTCAGGAAAAATGGTTTTCTTTTGATTATTTTCAATATTCTGAAGACGAATGTACGAACTGCCACTATGCTGCCAGCGAGGATTGGGAATCTGTTCTGACCAGACAATCCATTCGTTAAGATAATTAACCGATTCATTAAAAATGATCCCCGGAACTTCTATTTTCTTTTCATTTCCGGCCATGTCAATTTTTACAAACGATGGAACTTCGTTCAGCCCTGTTTTATATGAAATAATAGTTGAATCATTCAACCAGTGATTGTACTTATACTCAGAATAAGTTTTATTTTCAGGCGAAACAATTTCAAAATCATTGGTCATGAAGTTTTTATCTTCTTCAATCCATTCATTTTTTAGGGTTTCGAAAACCGAATTATATAATTGTACTTTATTAAATCCGGTTTTTTCTTTCAGCGCTTTATTAAAAGGTGTTAATGAAAATGGCTTCCTTCCTACCCGATTTAACACCGAATTCCATAAATCGGCTCCGTATTTTTCACGCGATTTTCCAACCAGATAATAACCCAATTGGTAATGATCCGGCACATAGTTTTTGTAGGATCCGTTATAAGCTTTATCATATTTATAGATTCCTTTTTCTACTGCAAGTGCTTTATGTTCCATAAGAAACGATGGAAATCGTCCACGTCCCGAATTACTGAGCGCAGTTTCC
>DATITY010000400.1:0-8788 GCA_035467235.1 Draconibacterium sp.
TTTAGTTATCGGAAGCAGTAGCGGAAGCCAGGACACTCCACTGCCAAACCTAACCGGTCTTACATACATCGAAGCTGAAAATTTATTAAAAACCAACTTGTTAAATACAGGGGTTTTGATTTACGATGAATCAATTATAACACCGGAAGATACTCTCGCAGCGCTTATATGGAAACAATATCCAAATCATCAGAATACAAGAATTGTCAGTCTCGGAACTTCCGTTGATTTATGGTTCACCCTCGATTCGCTAAAAATACAACAACCCACTTTACAGGTAACAGAATAAATTTTATGGAAGATTATAACGAAGAAATTGAAGAGATTGAAGATTTGGAAGAAGGTGGGTTATTCGAACATTATCGTTTAACAGTTGATCCCGGGCAATCGGCGTTGCGAATCGACAAATTTCTGTCGAACCAAATCAAAAATGCATCGCGAAGTCGTTTACAGGCAGCTGCTGATGCAGGTTGTATTCTTGTAAATAACCAGTCGGTTAAATCAAATTATAAGGTAAAACCAAACGACGAGGTTATCATCGTAATGGATTATCCGAGGCGCGAGTTAAAAATCATTCCTGAAGAAATTCCATTAAATATTGTTTATGAAGACGATCAGCTGATTGTAATCAATAAACCTGCAGGACTCGTGGTGCATCCCGGCCATGGAAATTACACAGGTACACTTGTAAATGCGCTTGCCTGGTATTTTAAGGATTTACCTTTGTTTAACAGCGAAGATCCCCGTCCCGGACTTGTGCACCGAATCGACAAAGATACTTCAGGTTTATTGGTTGTTGCAAAAACCGAACTTGCAAAAACCAAACTTGGCATGCAGTTTTTCGATAAAGTTACAGAACGGACATACCAGGCTTTGGTTTGGGGCAGTGTTAAAGATGACGAAGGAACTATTGAAGGAAATATTGGCCGCAGCTTAAAAAACAGACAGGTTTTTACAGTTTTCCCTGATGGTGAATTCGGGAAACCAGCGGTAACACACTACAAAGTTTTACGACGGATTGGTTATGTTACCCTTGTTGAATGTCGCCTCGAAACCGGCCGTACGCACCAGATAAGGGTACACATGAAACACATCAACCACACGATTTTTAACGATTCGAATTATGGTGGCGACGAAATATTGCGTGGTACAACTTTCAGTAAATACAGGCAATTTGTTATCAATTGTTTTAAAATAATTCCACGTCAGGCGCTTCATGCAAAAACCCTCGGATTTATACATCCAACAAACAACGAGAAAATGATATTCGATTCGGAACTGCCCGAAGATATGACAGATGCAATCGAAAAATGGGAAAATTATATCGCAAACAGAAATGAATAACAAACCTAATATCGCAATTGTATCAGGAGGCGATTCTTCTGAATTTATAGTATCGGTGAAAAGCGGTGCCAATGTTTACAAAGCCATCGACACCAATAAATACAATCCATGGTTAATTCAAATGAAAGGAAAAGAGTGGATTGTGTTGCAGGACGATAAAAAAATTGCCGACATCGATAAATCCGATTTCAGCTTTTTGAATGGAAATCAGAAAGTTACATTTTCGTTTGCGTACATTACAATTCACGGTACTCCCGGCGAAGACGGTATTTTGCAGGGATATTTCGAATTGCTCGGAATTCCTTACTCCACTTGCAATGTGCATACTTCGTCGTTGACTTTTAACAAGTGGTTTTGTAACAACTACCTCAGCAGTTTCGGCGTGAAAATGGCTCAATCGGTTAAAATATCAAAAGGTGAAATAATAGATTCGGCAGCAATTGTCGGAAAACTGGGATTGCCCATTTTTATTAAACCCAACGCAGGAGGTTCGAGTTTTGGAGTGACCAAAGTAAAAAACCGGGAAGAAGTGGAACCTGCAATTTTAAAAGCCTGGGAAGAAAGCAACGAAGCATTGATTGAACAATATATCGATGGAAAGGAATTTACCTGTGGTTTGGTAAAAATCAAAAACAAAAAAATAGTGTTTCCGGTTACCGAAGTTCTCCCTAAAAACGAGTTTTTCGATTTTGAAGCCAAATATACTCCCGGTGCAACCGAAGAAATTACACCAGCAAGATTACCTGCCCACCTTTTTGAAAAATGCCAGAATATCAGCTCTGAAATATATGATTTGTGCCAATGCGCCGGAATTGTGCGTATGGATTATATTCTGAAAGACGATGAATTCTGGTTTCTTGAGGTGAATACAACTCCGGGAATGACAGAAACAAGTTTTATTCCTCAGCAAATCAACGCAATGGGATTAACACTGAAAGATATTATTTCGCTGATTATCGACGATAAATTAGGGAATCAGGCAATTAACAATTGTGAATAGCGGAGGTTCAAAACTTCAATAACTTAAACTCACCCCCACTCCAAAAATTTGTAATTTTGCAATTCAATTTTTCCAACCTTCGTTTTGGGGAAGTTTATTTATTTAAAAACCATGGCTGAAAAGAAAAAGACCGGTAACCAGTTCAACATTGAGCAAATAAATGCGCAGTATGGAAAACTACCACCGCAGGCAATTGAAGTTGAAGAAGCAGTTCTTGGTGCTTTAATGCTTGAAAGAGATGCTTATGTTACTGTTGCTGATTTTATCGATACAAAAAGTTTTTACAAGGAGGAGCATCAGAAAATATTTGATGCCATAAAAAAACTTTCGGGTAACGAAAAACCGGTTGACCTTTTAATGGTTACCCAGGAATTAAAAGACCGCAATCAACTCGAGGAAATTGGAGGTCCGGCTTACATTACCCAGCTAACAAGACGAGTTGCTTCCGCAGCTCACATCGAATTTCATGCGCGGATTATTGCACAAAAATTCATTCAGCGCGAACTGATTCGGGTTTCAACAGAAATTCAAACCAAATCGTACGACGATACCATGGATGTTGATGATTTGATTGATTTCTCGGAATCATCGCTATTTCAGATTGCGCAGGGAAATATTAAAAAAGAAACAGTTCCGATAAAACCCATTTTAAATCAGGCAATTCTTCAAATTGAGAAAGCAAAAAACCAAAAAGAGGGATTAAGCGGAATTCCTTCAGGTTTTACCGCACTAGACCGTATTACATCGGGCTGGCAAAAAACCGACCTAATAATTGTTGCTGCCCGCCCGTCGATGGGAAAAACAGCTTTTGTACTTTCCATGGCACGCGAAATGGCCGTTGCTCACAATAAATCGGTCGCGCTATTTTCTCTCGAAATGTCTTCAATCCAATTGGTTACACGTTTAATTGCAGCTGAAACTGAGCTGGGCTCACAAAAACTGAAATCTGGCAGGCTGGAAGATTGGGAATGGGAACATTTAAACCGCAAAATTTCGAGTTTGGATAAAGCTCCGATTTTTATTGACGATACACCGGCATTATCAATTTTTGAATTCAGGGCAAAATGCCGCCGCCTAAAAATGCAGTTTGATATCGAAGTTGTAATTGTCGATTACCTTCAGTTGATGACTGCCGGTGCTGATAACCGGGGCAGCCGCGAACAGGAAGTAAGTACAATTTCACGCTCGCTGAAAGCAATTGCAAAGGAGCTGAATATTCCGATTCTGGCATTATCGCAGTTGAACCGTTCGGTGGAATCGCGCGAAGGAAAACGTCCGCAACTTTCCGATCTACGCGAATCGGGTGCAATTGAACAGGACGCCGACCTTGTACTTTTTATTCATCGCCCCGAATATTATGGAATTACGGAAGATGATTCGGGAAATTCACTGCTTGGTGTTGCCGAAATAATTATTGCAAAACACCGTAACGGGGCCACCGGCGATATTCATTTATCATTCAAAAAAGAATTGGCCAAATTCTCCGACATGGAAAACCAGTTTAATACCGGCTTTGGAGCAGTCAACCAAACCTTCAGTTCGAAAATGAATGAAGAAGATGATTTCACGGGTAAGGGAATCACGACAAACAGGGAATTTGAAAGTCAGAAATCAACAACTTCCAATTCTCCGTTTTAAAATTTGAACAAATACAATTGTCCGGTTGTATTATTTCAACAAACTGTGCAAAATGAAATTAAAGTTTTTAATAATATTCATCAGCCTACTTTTATCGTTTCAGGCAAAAAGTATTCACCTGCTCATTCCGATGGATGATTCGCAAAAAAATCATTTAAAAGCTTATGGAATTACCTTTTGGGTGCTCGAAAACGACATCGAAGTAAAATGGTTGTTGAATTACCGTGGCGGTAGTTTTCTGATGCAGCATTCACCCCGCATTGAAAATGAATGTATTGTTCGCGGTGTAACTTTTGAATCGATTACCGATGCGCAGGCAACCGCCATTTTAGATGGAATTGCCCAACCCGATGTAAATCAGGATGCTGTTGCAATGAACAAAGCTCCTAAAATTGCGGTGTATTCGCCACCCAACAAACAACCCTGGGATGACGCGGTAACACTGGTTTTAACCTACGCTGAAATTAATTACGACATTATTTATGATGAAGAAATTATAAACGGGAAACTGGCTGATTACGATTGGCTGCATCTTCATCATGAAGATTTTACAGGACAGTACGGGAAATTCTGGAGGGTTTATCAAAATGCACCATGGTACCAGCAGGAAGTTACCATAAATAACGAACTGGCAAAAAAACTGGGCTTTTTAAAAGTCTCGGAAATGAAATCGTTTGTTACCCGCGAAATTGAAAAATATGTATTGAACGGAGGCTTTTTGTTTGCCATGTGCGCAGCTACCGACACCTACGATATTTCTCTGGCTGCAGTTGGGATCGACATCTGCGAGTCGATGTTTGATGGTGATCCGGCAGATAAACAGGCCCAGGAAAAACTCGATTTCACACACACCTTTGCGTTTAAAGATTTTGAGTTGAATATGGATCCTTACGCTTATGAGTTTTCTAACATCGATGCAACCGAAAGCAGACAAGTTGCAGTTGTGCGCGAAAACGACTATTTTACATTGTTCGATTTTTCGGCAAAATGGGATCCCATTCCAACCATGCTTTGCCAAAACCACAGAAACCTGATTAAAGGTTTTATGGGCCAAACAACCTCGTACCGAAAAGAAGTTTTAAAGTCAGGAAGTTTGGTTATGGGCGAAAATAAATTAGCCAACGAAGCACGTTATATTCATGGTGAAAGGGGGAAAGGTTTCTGGACGTTTTACGGCGGCCACGATCCCGAAGATTACAGGCATCTGGTTGGCGACAATCCTACCGATTTGAGTTTATTTCCTACATCGCCCGGATATCGGTTAATACTGAATAATGTGTTATTTCCTGCGGCTAAAAAGAAGAAAAGGAAAACGTAGAATTTTCACTGAACAAAAATCTGTTTTTTTCCATAAAAAATTTGTCCATTACTTGCATAACCTTTTATTTCAATATCATAAGCACCTTTGCTGTCGGATGTCATAAAATCAATATCATGCCCTTCTGCCTTTAATTTAATATGAGAATCCCAAAATAAAGTTGTCCTGAAATCAGGCATTCTCTCACCGGCAGGAAGATACTTCTTCGAAAATCTGCCAATATGATTCGTTTCCTCAACTGTTGGATACTCAATAAAAACCGATGATTCAGGGATTTTAATTCCGGCAAAATTATTTGTTTTGGAAGTTAACATTATCACACCCTGAAAAGTGTTGGCTCCAAGTATATATGTTTTATTAATTACCTCCACTTTTTCAATAAGAGAAATATCCAGTTGCATTATTTTCGTGGGATCGAAAACCGGGATCTTATCGAGTAACACAAGAGGATTTTCTGAGAATATATTTCCATTCGCATCAAAAACCGAGAAAGTATATCGCCCGTTACTTTTTTTGAATTTAGCGGTTGGCACAATTTCAGTGAAAAGTTCTTCCATGTTTTTCAGGTTCACAAAATCCGCCAAAATTGTAGTTGTTTTATTATTGTCTATGTTGAAAGAACGTTTTGATATTCTGGAGGGTGTTTCTTTCTCCGGCTTCCTTTGAAAATTCTGACTGATTTGAGCATTGATAAAAGCTTCCCTGATTAACTCAGAACTTGAAGAATCGATAAAAGCCGGAATCTCCCCTGTTTTTGGCATTTCACTGGAGAACGAATTGGTTATAAGTATTTCATATTCATTCTCATCTGTACTTTCAGGACAAAGAAATATATCATTTATTCCGCTGACATTATTTAATGAGAAAATAAATCCTCCATTTTCCCGGGATTTGCAAATATGCAACTGAGGATTGTTGAAAAGAACAGATGCATAAATATCGTGGTTCGCAACCGGTAGCTGCGTGTCCTTATTCCTTAGAATTCCGCTGATAGTGACATCGCGTGTTTCGGGAATATATTCGAGAGTTGGAATTTTTGCATTTTTTATCTTCTCTTCAAAGAAACTCCGGTTTAAATATTTATCAAACATCATCATTATCTGCTTTTGCAATTTATTATCAATCTCATAATTATCCTGCAAATAATCGTTAAGAAGAAGAGCATCATTTAAATACAGGGCCGGATTGAAACTATGATCTCCTTTTTTGGTTTTATGTTTTACCACCGACACCGAGATGACAGGAAAATCAACCGAAAGATTGTCTTTTAAACCAATATGCACCTGAACTGCTTCTCTTGTTTTAAATCGATCCTTATCAATCTCAATTTCGATTTCGCCCACTTTTTTTGACTGATTATATACCGAATTGATTTGTTCAACATTCCCTTTTGCATCGAATAAAACAATATAGTTTATCCCCTCACTGAATATTTCAGCCGATATCTGGGTTTCAAAAGAAGTACTATTTAAGATGATATTCTTGTTATAAACAATATTAAAGTCGTTGGTAAAAACCTTAATCTGATAATTCAAATCCTGTGTGTTCCCAGTAATTCCATTGGTTTGAATTGAATAATTAATACCGTTTTCCAGCCATTGTGTTTGCGATTGAACACCCGCTTTTTGTATCTCAGGGAATGGCGCAGTTATCGTATCTCCATTACTTTTTATTAAATGGAAATAATACGGTTTCGAATAATTACCAATGAATTCGCACTGTGCAAAACCATCTTTTGATACTTCTGCCTTTTCAATGATATTCAATGTTTCGTCAGTAATAAAGTATTCATTTCCATTTGCCAACAGCCGGGAAGGTATTCTGAATACAACATTATTTTCAATTTTATCAAGCAGTATGTTCCCTTCAGAAACAATGTCAATCGAATCAGAAATTTGTCCTGTATTTAAAAAATTGGTCTTATCTCCTGAATTTAAAATTGTAAGAAAATGGTAGCCGTAATTCAAATATGAAAAATTACGCTGATATTGGGTGTAGACTCTTAACATATAATTTCCTGTTGCAATATCTGTTGGGATAATTAATGTACCACAGGCATTAAAATCAGATAGTTTATATTTTTTTTGAATTACAGGATTATTGTCGGTGCAGTTAATCAGTTCCAGGTAAATAACATTACTAATTAACGGTGTAACTTTTAACTGATTAATAAAGTATTCGGCTGAGAATAAAATTTCTTCCCCGGCAAAATAGATATCCCGATCGGTGTCGATATAAACAGTTTCCTTTACATCATTCAGATTGAATTCTTTGTTGTTCTGACCCTGTAAATTAAGACAGGCCAACAAAAAAAACCATAATAAATAGTATCGGAATATTTTGTAACAGCTCATTTTCTCTGATTTAATTGTGCTCGTTAAGCCTATTTGTCAATCCAAAAATCTGGTTTATTTATACTTCCACCCTCTGTCCGGCAATCCACACAGTCTTTGTGAACGAATTTCATTCCCTGTTCTGTTGAAATCAAAAATACCGGCTGGACTTTTTTGTTCAAATCAATTGGATCGGCAGCATAACCCCTTTCGAAATAAAAAGTGGTAACAGGCCTATTGTAATAAATCCTTTTTTGGTTAACGGATGCGACAGTGAAATATCCGAAAGTAAGTTCCGCTGAATCACCTGTATTCTTTAGATTTCCTGTAACGTTATACGGTTGTTTTGTATAAAGAAAACTTTCATCCGAAATCTGGTCCTGAATACCTTTCCAAAAATTGTAAGCATTTTTTGAAATGGTGTATTGCTGAACAAGAAGGCTGTATCTCATCGACAGTTTTTTCGTATCGGTTGTTACAAGATGAAAAGGTTGCCTTTTTATTACAGGATTAGCCAGGTTTGCTGTTTGGCCTGTGAAAATGTTCTTTACGGTTTCTGTTTTCCAGCAGGTTAGTAATGTGTCATAATCGAGCTTAACAATGTCTATAATTTCTTCCATGTCAGAACTCATATAATAATAATCGCCATAGAAATATAACGCGAATAAAGGATAATCAGCTTCATACTGGTAGGTTTCAACTAAATTCCATAAAATATAGCTCTCCTGTTCCTGAGCAGGTTTTGTATCAGTATAAAACTGGTATCCAGGCAGTCCGTACGGATAATCCAAATCTTCCTTTGTGATTAGCTCAGCGTAAACAGTGTCTATTTCAATGGCAGCCTTCATTTCCTGAAATTCTGTTTCATATTCTTTTCCTTCGGGCGTTTTTACCGACAGTGAATATTCGTTTCCAATGTTTCCCTGAATTCCGGTTTCCGATGTTTTATAAACACCCGGTCCGGTTTCTGTAAGAATCTCACTCTGACCTTTGTTGTCAGAAACAGTGACAATGCAATTTTCGTAAGGAACCCGAAGCGGCTGGTTAACAGGCAAGGTAGCTGATAACCTGATGGAATATGGCCCGGGAATATTTGTAATGCCACCTTCAACAACCAGAATTTTTTCGTTGGTGCTGAAAATGAGCGGAAACTCC
>DATITY010000401.1:0-3914 GCA_035467235.1 Draconibacterium sp.
GACGAAGTGTAACTGTTTCCGTTTCCAACTTTTTCAGAATAAATCTGCTCTCCCGTGATTGCATTGTAGCAGGTAAGTTTGCCGTTCCATGCTGTATTATACAAATATCCGTTGTAAACCAGCATTGTGCCCATGTACGAGCCTCCGCGCAAATGTGCCCATTTAACACCAGCATTCGATGTTTCATTTTCAGCAAGAGTAATATCGCCTTTTGCATTTTTATTGATTGCCATCACGGGAGAAATTTTTCCATGAGCCGAATTAAAGTAGACCAAATCGTTGCCAACCACAGGAGTTGGAATCTGTATATCGCCACCGCCCGACATTTTCCAGATTTCTTCGCCGGTTTTTAAATCGTAACCGCCGCGGTGTTTGAAACCGTTCACTGCAATCCGCGTTTTATCTCCATCAAAATAGATATTGGGTGTGCACCAACCAGGGTATTCATCGCGCTGTTTTTTCCAGAGTTCTTTACCGGTGGCAAGGTTGTACGCCGCCAAAAAAGAATTTTCCTGAACATCGCACTGAATAATAACAACATTATCGTGAATCAGCGGCGAACTTGCAAATTCCCACTCTGCAGATTCAACCATAAAGAACACCGATTTCAATACGCCAAAATCTTTTTGCCACTGCAATTCGCCTTTCGTATTATAGCAATACAAACCCTCCGACCCAAAAAATGCAACCACAAATTCACCGTTTGTTGCGGGAGTGCAATTGGCATGAGATGACATCGGGTGACGTTTTTGTTCCGGAATTCCCTTGGATGCAGTTTTTTCCCAATTTATTTTCCCTGTTTTTTTGTCAATACAGTACAATTTCCATTCGTGCACCGAAGAATCGGCAACAGGTTCAATCGAACCGTAAATTCCAGTCTGAACATCGCCTTTATCGTTTGCTCCTTCTGCTGTGGTGACAAAAATGTTTTCACCCCAAACAACCGGGCAGGAATGACCAAGTCCGGGAATTTTGGTTTTCCATGCAATGTTTTCTCCGGTTTCTGAATTCCATTTTTCGGGAAGATTTGCTTTATCCAAAACACCGCTGGCATAATTTCCACGGTACATAAACCATTGGCGGGCCGGATCGGATTTTTGTGCATTGACAGATAAAAATGAAAAAACAAGGAGAGCCAACAACAACAAAGTATTTTTCATCATGGTTACAGTTTTGGTTTGTGCCAAAATAACGAATAAAATCAAAACAGAATTCTCCAGTTATTATTAAAATCTGAATCGGCCGAAATGTGAAATATTTTTGTAATTTTTACAAGTCCGCTGGAATAACTTTTTTTAAACTACCTATGAAAATTGATAAATCAAAAGTAAAAATACACCGGATAGGAATAAACGAAATTCCTGTATTGGTTGAATATCGTTTGGAGTACCTTGCTGAACTCCAAGGAAAACCGGATGAGATGTATAAAAATAAACTTAAACATGATTTGGAATTGTATTTCAGAAAATCGCTGGAAGGAGGCTGGTTTTTTGCACTTTATGCCGAAACTGAAGGGAAAATTCTCAGTTTTGGCGCAATTATAATTAAGGAAATTCCGGGTGATTCCAATAAATCAAGTTATCTCGAAGGTGATATTCTAAATATGTACACTGTACCTGAAGCGCGGCGACAGGGAATTTCGTCGATGATTCTTGAACACCTTTTAACCGAGGCGAAATCAATGGGAATAAGCAAAGTAGCGTTGCACACTTCAAAAGACGGTGAAATTATGTACAGAAAATTTGGTTTCTCAGAACCTGTTTATCCTTATCTTGAACTTATCGTCAATCCTGGAAATTTTAAGCATTAAAATGAATACGAATCAAACCAAAAACCGCAATCCCTGGGTGTGGCTGCCCACCGTTTATTTTGCAGAAGGAATGCCATACATTGTTGTAATGACAGTTTCGGTCATTATGTACAAACGCCTCGAAATCTCAAACACCGAAATTGCCTTTTACACAAGTTGGCTCTACCTTCCGTGGGTTATCAAACCATTCTGGAGCCCGCTGGTTGAGTTGTTTAAAACCAAACGCTGGTGGATTGTTTCAATGCAATTGTTTATTGGAGCTGGTTTGGCCGGGGTTGCATTTACGCTACCAACTTCATTCTTTTTCCAGGGTTCGCTTGCATTTTTGTGGTTGCTTGCATTTAGTTCGGCCACCCACGATATTGCTGTCGACGGGTTTTACATGATGGGACTGAATGAAAACCAGCAGGCTTTTTTTGTCGGAATCCGCAACTCATTTTACCGGCTTGCCATGATTACCGGACAGGGTATTCTTGTAATTCTGGCTGGCTTTCTCGAAAGTTCAACACTTTTGGGAAATCCTGAAAACGGGAATAACATACCTTTGGCGTGGGCAATAACGTTTGCAGTTATTGCGCTGATGTTTGTTTTTTTCGCTGTTTATCACAAGTTTTTTCTTCCCCGGCCCGATGAAGATATTGAAAAAGCATCAGAAAGTATCAGGAATATTCTTGCCGGATTTAGTGAAACTTTTAAAGCCTATTTTGTAAAAAAGGAAATTTGGACGATTCTTGGATTCCTGCTTTTATACCGGCTTGGTGAAGCACAACTTGGTAAAATGGCATCCCCTTTTCTGCTCGACCCGATTGAGGTGGGCGGATTGGGATTAACCACCGGACAGGTTGGATTTGTTTACGGAACTGTTGGAATTATTGCCCTGATGCTTGGGGGAATTTCCGGCGGCTGGCTGGCTTCAAAATATGGATTTAATAAGATGTTGTGGATTTTTGTTTGTTCAATTAACCTGCCCAACCTTGTTTATGTGTACCTCTCTTACATACAACCAGCAAACTATTATTTGGTAATTACCGCTGTTGCTGTTGAACAGTTGGGGTACGGTCTTGGATTTACAGCATATACCCTTTTCATGCTGTACGTTTCGGCAGGACAATATAAAACTGCTCATTTTGCATTCAGCACCGGAATTATGGCGTTGGGAATGATGATTCCGGGAATGTTTTCGGGCTGGATACAGGAAATGGTGGGCTACCAGCACTTTTTTGTGTGGGTGATGATTTGCACCATCCCCGGGTTTATCATGGCAAAACTGATTAAAGTGGACAAGGATTTTGGGTTGAAAAAGGAATGATTACAATCAGTATTCTTTCCCCTTCTCATTAATCATCGGCACAAACCTCACCGGCAAAACTTTTTCTTCTCTTAATTTGCCCTTTCTCTTTTCGAGTAAAACAAGCGACTGTCCGTAAAATTCATCCACCGGAATAATCATCCGGCCACCTTCTGCAAGCTGGTTTTTTAAAGGTTCAGGTATTTTTGACGGTGCACAGGTAACAATAACAGCATCGAAAGGGGCATGTTCCGGCCAGCCCAAATAACCATCTCCTGTTTTGCAGAAAATATTCTTGTAGCCCAGTTCATTAAATATTCCCTGGGCTTTTTTAGTCAGCTTCGGAAAAATTTCGATGGTAAAAACCGAATCGCAGATTTCGGCAAGAATAGCCGCCTGGTAACCCGAACCGGTGCCAATTTCGAGTACTTTATCCGAAGGTTTTAAATTCAGAACTTCCGTCATAAAGGCAACTATGTAAGGTTGCGAAATGGTTTGTCCTTCCTCGATTGGAAGTGGATAATCATTATATGCTTTTGAAATGTTTTCGGGCATAACAAAGCGGTGGCGTTCAACTTTCCGTATGGCTTTTAACACGGCAGGATCGGAAATGCCACGGGCTTCAATTTGCGTTTTTACCATTTGTGAACGCTGTCCCGAAAATCTGTCCTGTGAAAAAGTTGTTTGCATGAAAAGAAAAATAAAACAATTGGACATCATCAAAAACCGGAAAAAGCAATTTTGATGTTTTATTCGATTCATGGCAATGTTTTTTGTGAATACAACGAACGATTTTCATTGAAGGTTACTCAGATA
>DATITY010000402.1:0-12288 GCA_035467235.1 Draconibacterium sp.
ACACGTAGTTTCCAAGACTTGTGCGTGTAGAAGCAGAAAAATCAAAGTCTTTATAAGTAAAACGGGCTGATAATCCCATCAGATAATCGGCTACCGGGTTATGATAAATGTACTTGTCTTCATTATCCCCATTTACCGTTCCGCCTTTTCCCGAAAGGTCAACATACATGCCCTCGATTGGATATCCGTTTGCGTAGTACACCTGTTGGTTTACAAAGTAGGAGTAGGCGGGATAACCAACTCTTGTAACCTGCTTTTGTCCAGTAAAAGCGTCGCCATAAAGGATTCCGATATACTCAGGATCATCATTCAGCAATAGCTTGGTAATTTTATTTTCGTTGTATGTTAAGTTAAAACCTATTTCAAGTGACATATCATTTTTTGAAACAGGTATTAGATTTAAAGCAAATTCGGCTCCTTTATTTTCAAGACTACCTACGTTTGTTAACAGTGTATTTGAGAAGTTACTTCCTGTCGGAATGGTTACAGTATTTAGTAAATCATCGGTAACACGTTTGTATAAATCAATGGAACCTGAAATTCTGTTATCAAAAAATCCAAAATCCAATCCAATGTTTTGGGTTGTGGTTTCTTCCCATTTAATATCGGGGTCGTATGCACTTGGCCGGAGTGTAGGCATAAACTGTCCACCAATCGGATAATATGAACCTGGTGACGATGTGATATACGTGGCCTGGGCCGGATAATCATTTCCAATATCCTGTTGTCCGGTAACTCCCCAGCCTATTCTTAATTTCATATCAGAAACTACTTCAACGTCTTTTAAGAATGACTCTTCCTTAATTTTCCATGCGAATGCAACAGATGGGAAAAATCCCCACTGATTATCTCCCGCAAACCGCGAAGAACCATCATTACGAACTGTAGCTGTAAATAAATACCTTTCGGCTAAGGTATAATTCAAACGGCCAAAAAATGAAACCAGATAATTTTCGGTAATAAACGATGAATTTTCAGTTTCCTGAAATGGATGGTTAGCATCAACAACACCGCGTGTCCAGGTACTACCTTCGCGTTGGAAATGCTGCCATGAGTAACCGGCTGTTGCATCAATTCTGCTTTTAATACTTTCAATATCTTTCACGTAATTTAGGTAAAAGTCAAAAAGGTTATTGGTGTTTTGCGAGTCGTAATTACTCAATCTTCCCCATAATGGACTTGTAAGCACGGAAGGCGATGTTGTCGGACGATTATTATGTCCTTCTCCTTTTGAAAAATCAGATGCCATGTTCAGGTTAGCGCGTAAATCGGGGAAAAATGGCAGTCTGTAGTTTAATTCCACATTACCTAAAATTCGGTTAACTTTCGATTTATTATCAGCGGCCATTAGTTGTTCCACCGGATTTGGTGTACCCAGATTAGCTCCGTAATTGCTCCACTGAAAATAGCCGTCAGAATTTGGGTTTCCGTCTCTGACCGGTTTGGTCGGATCCATATTTATTGCAGAACCTAAAGCTCCTGTATCGCCAAAGTTGTTACTTGTAATCATCCCTTTGGCATTTGCATTCACTTTTAAATTGCCATCCCAAAAAGTTGGATTTAAACTTAATGTTCCGGTTAACCGTTCCATATCGGTATTCATCATAATACCATTTTGGTTAGTGTAACCTACAGAAACCCTGTATGGCAAATTTTTTACCGAACCCGAGATACTTATATTGTCGTCCTGCGAACCAGCGGTCCTGAATATTTCTTTCTGCCAGTTTGTATTTTCATTCCAAAGCAAAGGGTAACTATCAGCTCCATATAAAGCCTTGTTATCCAGGGCAATTTTTCTCAGCTCATCTCCTGAATAAACATCTGTGAATGCAATGGGTGTGGCAATCGATGAATTTATATCCACATTAATCGTCATCGGGCTTCCTGCTTTTCCCTTTTTGGTGTTTATTATAATTACACCATTAGAAGCTCTTGATCCGTAAATGGCTGTTGCAGAAGCATCTTTCAAAATATTAAACGATTCAATATCGTTTGGATTTACAAATGAAAGGAAATTGCTGCTGCCTGAAACATTATTATTATCAATCGGAATTCCGTCGATAATAATTAAAGGATCGTTAGATGCATTTAATGACGAGCCTCCCCTGATACGGATAGTTGAACCACTACCCGGAGCACCGCCTGCTGATGTTATAACAACCCCGGCGGCTTTTCCTACAAGTAAATCCTGGGCAGATGTAATTGTGCCCTTGTTGAAATCGTCGGAGGTGACTGCCATTACTGAACCGGTTGCATCTGTTTTTTTCACAGAACCATATCCAATTACAATAACCTCATCCAGCTTTTCCAAAGATTGTGACAACTGCACATTAATCACATTTTCTCCATTTACCGTCAACTCTTGCAGAGCATAGCCGATATATGAAAATATCAGTGTTTGACCTGATTCAACGTTGATTGTGTATTCACCGTTGAAATTGGTCGCGGCTCCGTTTGTAGTTCCTTTAACTACAACACTGACACCCGGCAACAATTCCCCGTTACCGGCATCGGTAACTTTGCCGGTAATTGTTTTTACCTGTGCATAACCCGCTGATGTGATTAGTACAGCAAACAAAAACAAAATAGCTTTAAGGTTTTTTCGAATAATCCTCATTTTAATTGTTATTAGTTTATAATCGTTTATTACGTTTGTTAAATAAATTAACTGTTACTAATTGGCAAATTATCAACATTTTAAACTTACTTCTATTTAACTCATCGCAAAAATCTGCGGCGAATGTAAAAAAAATGTTAATTAATTATAATGCCTTTTAACACACTTATTTCCGCAAACGTTTGCGGTTACGATTGCGCCAAATATGTTATAAAACAGGTAGGAACAGGTGGGTAGTTTTTTCTGTATTTAGATGTCCGGAAAACAAAAATGTGAATTAGTTTCTCCCTGGTATAAAAACTTTTAGATTTGAGGTTTGTAAAAAGTTGTGGATTAATTTTGAAGAATCGGACTGAATGAAAAAAGATAATAACTACGGAACATCTGAACCAATTGCCAAACCCTTTTTGAAATGGGCGGGCGGGAAAGGACAGTTGCTAAATCAGTTTCGTGATTTTTATCCAGCGGAACTTAAAAGCGGAAAAATATCCCGTTTTTTTGAACCATTTATCGGCGGGGGTGCGGTGTTTTTTGATGTTGTGCAGAAATACAATATTCAATCGGCATATTTATACGATATTAACCAGGAACTGATTTTAACTTACCGGGTAATTCAACAAAATGTTTATCAACTTATTGAAATTTTATATTCATTTCAAAAGAAGTATGAGAAACTGGACGATAAAACACAATCAGAATTTTACTATCAAACAAGAGCTGAGTTCAATCAGAATTTACTAAAAGTCAATTATTCAAAATATAATGATGAGTGGATTTTGCGTGCTGCACAAATAATATTCATGAATAAAACCTGTTTTAACGGTCTTTTTCGATTGAATCAAAAAGGAGAATTTAATGTGCCGGCCGGCAGATATAAAAATCCAAAAATTCTGGATGAGCAAAACCTTGTTAAAGTTTCAAAACTCCTTTCGATTGCAGAAATAAAAAATGCCGGATTTGCTGATGTTGAGAATGATATAACAGATAATGCGTTTGTTTATTTCGACCCGCCATATCGGCCAATTAGTAAAACATCGGACTTTACATCGTACAGCAAGTATAAATTCGAAGACGATGAACAAAGACAATTGTCAGATTTATTTCAAAGGCTTAATAAAAGGGGAATCAAGCAAATGCTGAGCAATTCCGATCCAAGAAACAATGACCCCAGCGATAATTTTTTCGATGAAATATATAAAGACTATACTATTTCACGAATTCCAGCGCTGCGAATGATTAATTCCAACGCTGCTAAAAGATTTGCCATCAACGAAATTATAGTGACCAATTATTGATTTAGTCAGTATTATTTCCTGTTGCATAATATTTGTTCTGAAGAGGTTTTATGTGTTGTAAAATATTACTTTTATAAAAACCAAAATTGCAAAATCATTTTTAAACCAATCCTTGTTTGTTTGGTCATAATATATAATGAAAAGTGGACTAATTACCATAAAGGATATTGCACGAGAGTTAAAAATTTCTCCGTCAACCGTTTCCAGGGCGCTAAAAAATCATCCTGATATCAGTGTGGAAACTAAAAAGGCGGTTAATGAACTGGCCAGCAAATCAAACTACCAGCCTAACGCGGTGGCATTAAGTTTAAAACAGCGAAGGAGTAACACTATTGGGGTTATTATCCCTGAAATTGTGCATTATTTTTTCTCATCGGTAATCAGCGGAATTGAAGATGTGGCTTATGATGCCGGTTTTAATGTAATTATCTGCCAGTCGAACGAAAAATATGACCGGGAGGTAATAAATACCCGAACACTTTTGGCAAACCGTGTTGATGGAATTTTAGTTTCCATTTCAAAAGAAACACAGAATTTCGACCATTTTTATAAAGTCCGCGAAAATGAAGTTCCCCTTGTATTTTACGACAGGGTAGTTCCCGGTTTCGATGCCGACCGGGTTATTGTCGATGATTTGGAAGCTGCATACCTTGCTACACAGCATTTAATTGAAGGTGGCCGGAAAAAAATAGTGCATTTCGCCGGGCCGCAAAACCTTTTAATTGGTCAGCTGCGCAAGGATGGATATCTGAAAGCCATGCACGAAGCAGGTCTTGAAGTTAGGAACGAATGGATTATTGAAGCCGATAATTTTGAGAAAGCCAGGATTGCCATGCTTCATATTCTCGAAGAAAAAATTCCAATCGATGGATTGTTTGCGGTAAACGACCTTACCGCTGTTGGCGCTATGCAAACCCTTCAAAAGCGTGGTTTTAAAATACCTGACCAAATCGCAATTGTAGGTTTTTCCGATGGCCGTTTATCGGGAATTACAGATCCTGCGTTAACATCCGTAGATCAACATGGTTACGAAATGGGAACAGTTGCCACCGAATTACTTTTAAAACGTATCATAGCTCACAAAAGCGATCAACCTTTCGAAACTAAAGTATTGAATGCGAACCTGATTGTAAGAGGATCATCGGTGATTTAAAAAAATAATCAAAAATATTTTTATGCATTCCGCAAACGTTTGAAATGAACCTTTCGGTTAAAAATGATTGGTTTTTAATGTTTTGCCAAGGTTTTATATTTTGATTTGTAAATTTTTCTGCTTTATATTTGTTCCGGCAAATCAACAAAATTACTTCTGTTTAATCCGCAAAATTCTACTTGCTGAAATTAGCTTTCAGCTTTATGTCATTTTTAAATACAGTTGTTATGGGTAAGAAACCTACGCTAAGTTTCTGGCAAATCTGGAACATGAGTTTTGGATTTCTGGGTATTCAATTTGGTTTTGCACTTCAAAATGCAAATGTTTCCAGAATATTTCAAACGTTGGGCGGTGATGTCGATCGGCTCGCATTTTACTGGCTGGCTGCACCGCTGACAGGATTAATCATACAGCCAATAGTTGGTCATTACAGCGATAAAACCTGGGGAAGGCTGGGGCGACGAAGACCCTATTTTTTGGTGGGTGCGTTGCTGGCATCAATTGCAATGCTGTTTATGCCTAATTCGCCTACTCTTTGGATTGCCATTGGAACACTTTGGATTATGGATGCATCGATTAACATTTCAATGGAACCGTTTAGGGCTTTTGTTGGCGATAATTTGCCTTCGGAACAACGAACCGGAGGATTTGCAATGCAAAGTTTTTTTATCGGAACAGGCGCAATTGTTGCATCTTTTCTGCCGTATGCATTGACCAATTGGTTTGGAATTGAAAACACTGCACCCGAAGGTATAATTCCTCCTTCGGTAAAATGGTCGTTTTATTTTGGTGGTGTCGTTTTTATCGGGGCTGTTTTATGGACGGTTTTTAGTTCGAAGGAATATTCTCCCGAAGAAATGAAAGCTTTTGAAAAAGAGAAGGTGAAAACAAATACATCGGTCGTTTTGAAATACAAACCGGCATCTCAACTTCTCAAAGTATTTCTTCGGAATGGCATTATCTTTTCGATAGTAGGACTCGCGCTGCTTTACTTTGTGTATAACCGGGGGCTTGAAAAGGAAATGTATATTTTGGGAGGCGGCCTTGCGGTTTACGGCGTAATCCAGTTTGTTACCTATCTGTTATCGAAATTGGAAAGAACAAAAAACGGGTTGGTTGAAATAATGACCGATATGGTAAACATGCCAAAAACCATGGGGCAAATGGCTGTTGTCCAGTTTTTCTCGTGGTTTGCACTTTTTGCTATGTGGATTTATACCACTGCCGCTGTTACAGGTCATGTTTACGGAACCAGTGACACAACTTCGGCATTGTACAACGAAGGCGCCAATTGGGTTGGAGTTTTATTCGGAATTTACAATGGCTTTGCCGCGATTGTTGCTTTTGGTCTGCCGGTTTTGGCAAAACATACAAGCCGTAAGACAACCCATTCCATTTCTCTCGTAATTGGTGGATTTGGCCTTTTGTCATTTTATTTTATTACCAATCCATATTTATTGCTGCTGTCAATGGTCGGTATCGGAATTGCGTGGGCAAGCATTCTGTCGATGCCTTATGCAATTCTTACGGGTTCACTTCCCGCGCATAAAATGGGAGTTTACATGGGTATATTCAACTTCTTTATTGTGATTCCGCAAATACTGGCTGCAAGCATTTTAGGATTTATGATGCGGCGGTTTTTTGACGGTGACGCGATCTGGGCACTCGTAGTTGGTGGTATTTCAATGATTATTGCCGCCGCGACTGTCTTTTTTGTTGATGATGTTGACAGTCCAAACAGGATAAAATGAAACAAGTAAAATGAAGGATTACATTAAATATCACGAATGGCTGATAATTGAAGAAGGTTTTAACCCCGAACATAACCGGATTTCAGAAAGTATTTTTAGTATCGGAAATGGGAAAATGGGTCAGCGGGCCAATTTTGAAGAAAAATATTCCGGCGATTCACTGCGCGGATCTTATGTTGCAGGAATTTACTATCCCGACAAAACCCGGGTTGGCTGGTGGAAAAACGGGTATCCGGAGTATTTTGCGAAAATTATTAATTCCACCAACTGGATTGGAATAAACATTTCAGTTAATGGCAAAGAACTGGATTTGGCGAAGGCTAAAATACATTTATTTAAACGTGTTTTAGATATGCAGCATGGTTTGCTTTCGCGAACATTTGTTGCTGAACTGAAAAACGGGAACCAGGTCGAAGTCAATGCACAACGATTTGTAAGCATTGATAATACTGCCATTGGCGCTATTAGGTATGCTGTAAAAGCACTTAATTTTTCAGGCGAAATCGTTGTTACACCTTACCTTGATGGCGATGTTTTTAACGAAGATTCTAACTACGACGAAAAATTCTGGGTAGAAGTTTCGAAAGAAATAAATAATACAGAAGGTTTTCTCACATTGGAAACGTTGAAAACAGGATTCCAGGTTTGTGCCGCAATGAATTTCAGATTACTTAAAAACAATGTACCTGTTAATTCAGTGGCAACAAATTTTGTCTCCGAAAAATACATTGAAGCAGCCCAAACGGTTAATGTAAATGCAGGTGATGTTATTACTGTCGAAAAATATGCGGCTGTCATTTCTTCACTCGATTTTCCAATTAATCAGTTTGCGGAAATAGGTAAGAAGTTTGCAACTCTGGCTTTAAATACCGGTTTCGATTTACTTTTTGAAAAACATAAAAATCTTTGGCTGAAAAAGTGGGAAACCAGCGATATAAAAATCGAAGGCGATATTGCAGCCCAGCAGGGAATTAGGTTCAACATCTTCCAGCTAAACCAGACCTATTCGGGCGAAGATGAGCGGTTAAATATTGGCCCAAAAGGTTTTACAGGCGAAAAATACGGGGGCGTAACTTACTGGGATACTGAAGCCTACTGTTTGCCATTTTATTTAAGTACAGCGCCTGTCGAAATATCAAAAAAACTTTTACTGTACCGTCACCGTCATTTGGGAAAAGCCATCGAAAATGCGCAAAAACTCGGTTTTAATTCCGGTGCAGCATTATACCCAATGGTAACTATAAATGGCGAAGAGTGCCATAATGAATGGGAAATCACTTTTGAGGAAATTCACCGGAACGGCGCAATTGCTTATGCCATTTACAACTATGTTAATTATACAGGCGACAAAGAGTATCTTGCTCCTTATGGTTTCGAGGTCTTACTTGGAATTAGCCGTTTCTGGAGCCAGCGTATCAACTGGTCGGAGAAAAAACAAAAATACGTTATGCTTGGCGTTACCGGTCCCAACGAATACGAAAACAATGTGAATAATAATTTCCATACAAGTTACATGGCGGTATGGACATTAAAATACACACTCGAAGTAGTCGAATATTTACAAAAAGAATTTCCGTATTTGTACGACGAAATGATTTCGAAATGGAAATTTAATGGCATTAAGGAAACTGAACGTTGGAAAGATATCATAAACAACATGTACTTTCCGTTCGATGAAGAACGAAATATTTTTCTTCAGCAGGATGGATTTGACGATAAGGAACTGATACCGGTTTCGGAGCTGCCGGCAAACGAAAGGCCAATTAACCAGAAATGGTCGTGGGACAGGATTTTGCGTTCGTGTTATATAAAACAGGCGGATACTTTGCAAAGCATGTTTTGGTTCGAAGATGATTTCTCTGATGATGAATTAAAACGTCATTTCGATTTTTACGAACCGCTAACCGTGCACGAATCATCACTTTCGCCTTGCATCCACACTATTCTTGCCGCAAAAATCGGTTACGAGCAGAAGTCGTATGAAATGTATTTGCGTACATCACGATTAGATCTCGACGATTACAACAACGATACACAAGACGGTTTACACATAACAAGTATGGGTGGAACATGGATGGCCTTTGTAATGGGTTTTGGCGGAATGCGGGCCCATGATAATACATTAATATTAAATCCGTTTTTACCCAACAATTGGAAATCATATCAGTTCAGGATTGATTTCAGGGGAGCCCATTTAAGCCTGAAAAAGGAAAAGGAAAAACTAACGGTTGTCAATTACTCAAAAGTGGCTGTTATGCTCGAATTATGGGGAAAATCCATTATTCTGGAAGGAAACAGTGCGAAAGAAATTAAAAAATAATGCGATGAAAAAATATCTTTTCTTAATTATTGTAACCACACTTTTTCTGAATGCATTTTCGCAAAAAGTGGAACGCGTGGAGCCCATGTTTTGGTGGGCAGGAATGAAATCGCCAGAATTGCAGTTAATGGTTCATGGCCAGAATATTTCGGCTGCCAATGTAACTGTGAAATATCCCGGAGTTGAACTGGTTGCTGTAACAAAGGTTCAAAGTCCAAATTACCTGTTTATCGATTTGAGGCTGGCTAAAAATGTACAACCGGGTAAATTTGACATACAATTTACTTCCGGAAACAAAGTGGTTGCAAATTATTCCTATGAATTAAAAGCCCGAGAAAAAGGTTCGGCCAATCGCATTGGATTTAATGGTTCAGATGTAATTTACCTGGTAACTCCGGACCGGTTTGTAAACGGAAATCCAAATAACGACTGGGTGGAGGGAATGAAAGAAAAACCCAACCGAAACAACAAAGATGGCAGACATGGTGGCGATATCAGGGGAATTATCAACTCGCTCGATTATTTGCAACAAATGGGATTTACCGCGGTTTGGCTTAACCCGGTGCTCGAAAATAACATGACTGGCATATCGTATCATGGTTATTTAACGACCGATTTTTATAAAGTCGATCCCCGTTACGGAACAAACGAAGAATATCGCGAATTGAACGACGAACTTGATAAACGGGGCATGAAACTGATTATGGACATGATTTTTAACCACATCGGCTCGGAACATTGGTGGATGGATGACGTTCCGATGGCCGACTGGATTAACAATTATCCCGAATACAAAATAACTACACACCGGCGCACCGTAAATCAGGATCCTCATGTTTCAGTTGCCGACAAAAGCGCTATGGTTGATGGCTGGTTCGAGCCAAGGATGCCCGATCTGAACCAGAGAAATCCGTTCATGGAAAAATACCTTATTCAGAACAGTATCTGGTGGATAGAATTCGTTGGTCTGGAAGGAATCAGGCAGGATACATGGCCTTATCCGGATAAAAATATGATGGCCACCTGGACCAAACAGGTGTTAAACGAATACCCCAAATTCAATATTGTTGGCGAGGAATGGACCGTTAACCCGGCCATCGTTTCGTACTGGCAAAAAGGGAAATACAATGCCGATGGGTATAAATGTTATTTACCGTCGTTAATGGACTTTCCATTGCAGAATGCAGCAGGCAGTGGTTTGAGAAACAGAAAAAACGTGAATGACGGATTGTTGCAGATTTACGAATCCCTTGCCAACGATTTTTTATATCCTGATCCGGATAACCTGGTGATTTTCCCCGACAACCATGATATGTCGCGCTTTTATGTTCAGGTTGGTGAAGATATTGATTTACTTAAATTGGGAGTTGCCTTCTTTTTAACCGCCCGTGGAATTCCCCAGATTTATTATGGTACGGAAGTTTTAATGCGACACGATGGTGATGAACACGGAAATATCCGTGCTGATTTTCCCGGAGGCTGGCAGGGCGATAAGGTAAATGCCATAACCGGCGAAGGACTTTCAGCAGAGAAAAAAGAAATGCAGGAATATTTGGTTAGAATTCAGAACTGGAGAAAAGGCAAACCGGTAATTCATTACGGGAAATTAATGCATTTTGTACCTGAAAATGGAATTTACACCTATTTCCGTTACAACAACGACGAAGTTGTGATGATTATACTGAATAGTAACGAATCTGAGAAAAAAGTGGATACAAAACGATTCACAGAAATTACAAATGGTTATCAAAAAGGAAAGGAAATCATAACCTCGAAAGAAATTCCGGATATTTCTGAAATAATTATTCCGGCTAAAACGGCCATGATTATTGAGTTGCAGAAATAATAGGAATAAAAAAGTAAAAAAAAACAACTATTTGTAAACCTTTTTTGCAACAGTATGTTTTAATGATACTACAAAGAGTGAACGTTCAAGTTCGCTCACCATTGAAAAATGGTTTGGTTTTTGGTTTAGTTTAGGTTTAGGTTGATTGAGAAAAGGCTGGTTGTTGAACCGGCCTTTCGCTTTTTTATCGCTTCATAATTCCGTAGCAAATAATTTTCAGAATAATATCAACGCTGTTTTCCAGGTTAACATTACCATAAGTGCCTGCCGAAAGTGGCATTTCCAACCCTTTGATTGCTGTTGTTATTCCAATTGCAGCAAGGTTAAAATCGTAAATTTCAAATTCGTTTTTCCGCACACCTTCAATCAGAATCCGCTTAATCATCCTGATTTCGTCCTGTTCGTAACGTCGTTTGATATCGTTAATGAAGCCAACGGCGGTAATATCGTTTTCAATAGCATGGTAAAAATTGGCCAAACTCCTGAAAGTGGTAAGTTTGGTAAGAATATAATCGCGCAGTTTATCTATTGGGTCGGTATTCCGGTTGATGACAATTTCCAGTTCATGACCTAAAATATCAACCTCTTTCATAATAACTGCCTGAAATAAATCTTCTTTGCTCTCAAAATAGTAATAAAGAGAACTTTTTCCTTTTCTAACAGCGTTTGCTATATCGTCGAGTGTGGTTTTTTTAAATCCGTATTTGCTGAAAATTTCGCGGGCAATTTTTAAAATGTTTTCACGGTTTAGGTCTTTTTTGTAACCAGTTTCATTTTTGGTTTGCATTTTATTCTCTTTTTAATGCGTTAGATCGAACGCAAATATAACCAATTATTTTGCCCAAAAAATAATTTTGAACTTTTTACTTATATAGACGACATGGAATACAAAATCTCTAAAACGCCTGTAAATAGTTGAAAGAGATAAATTTGCTATTCGAAACAAACTTAACTATCTTTTGTAGCAAGCTGAAAATCAAGTTGTTTTTTTTCTAAATTGGTGCGCCAGATTTTTACGGTCACATCATCTCCCAGTTGGTAAGTTTTGTGCGAATGCCGCCCAACCAGCGAATAATTTTTTTCATCGAAAATATAGAAATCGTCATCCAATTCCCGAATAGGGATCATACCTTCAATTTTATTTTCGAGTTCAACAAAAACACCAAAATCGGTGACACCTGAAATTACTCCCGGGTAAATTTTACCGATGTGATCCTGCATAAATTCGACCTGCTTGTATTTTATTGAAGCCCGCTCGGCATTGGCAGCTTTGGTTTCCATATCGGAAGAGTGCTTGCATAAATCT
>DATITY010000403.1:0-16514 GCA_035467235.1 Draconibacterium sp.
TGCAGCCTGACTGTTGGCGTACAAGAGGTTAGAAGTAAAAGCGCTGTATAAACTCGCGGAAGGCATTTTAAAAATGGTAGTATCGGTGAGATGTTCATGTTTACTATTAACAACCATAATATCAAAAGCCGAAGCATCTCCTGTTTCGCCGTATTCTCTTCCATAAAGGCCCATATTTCCTGTAACTTTAAAGAATCCGGTAAATCCCAGGCCATGACCAATTTCATGTAAAACAACAGTTACAAAGTCATATAACAAATCAGGAGTTTTTCCATCAGTACCATAATACCATTTAATACCTTTGTTGAACGACGCGTCAATATCAGGTGAGGATGAACCGCTAATTTCGGATTTTGTAATCTTTTCGACTACAGAAATTGGATAATAGCGATTTTTTCGGGGAGCATATTCGAAATCGGCATAATAGTCAGTGGGACCGGCTTGTCCAAGAATTGTATTGGTATTTCCATCTTCATCAGATAAAGTTCTCCATTTAGCTTCAATGTAAATGGGAATATCCGATTCGATAATATGCTCCCAGATGGAAACTGCATATTCAAAAGCTCCTTTTGCCTTTCCATCAGATGGGAATGAATTATAATTTACTATAATATCTGATTTTTTCTCTCCTGATTTGAGCAGAAATTCTTCAGGTGGAGGTATAAACGATTTTTCAATATTGTCTGATGCATAACAAACCGTTGGAGGAACCTGTAGTTTTCTCTTTTCCCGGTTGTTCTGTGCATTAATTAAACGAATATCGGTTAAACTCAAAATAATTAATAGTAATGCTAATTTCTTCACCCGCTCTGATTTTAAATAGAATAAATGACAAACTTAACAGGATAATTGTTTCGAATGAGAAAAATATTTGCTGATTATAAAAGGAAAATATAATTCCATTGACCAAATTAAATAAAAAATGCTGAAATAAATTCAGCATTTTTCTAAAAAACATTTTCTGTGTTTACACAGGAGTTTTATCACCAATCATCGGGCTACAAAAGCTGTTTTTCTTTTTCTAAAAACCAAATTGTAAAGAATTACAACGGAAGTAATAAGGCCAACTACTGCTGCCACAAAAGCAATTATTAATAATGTTTTCATAATTTAATTTTTTATGATTCTTTTAGTTATTGTTTTATAATTCTCATCAGTTAAACTTGCAAGATAAATGCCTGATTTAATGGCTGATAAATCAACCTTTAATTTGGGGTTATATTGAATGCCGGTCATTTTTTCACGATAAACAATTTTACCCGTTAAATCAGTAATTGTTATGTCAACAGAAGTTTGATTGTTGAAATTTCCACACTCAAACGTTAAATTGCTGGAAAACGGATTTGGGTAAATATTTAAGTTTTCACTGGCAAATAATTCCTCATCATTTCCGGTACTGACATTTTGATCGGTCGTAGCAGATTTTACACTCCAGCCCATTTCAGATAAAACATGAAGCGTTTTTACTCCCGGGTTGTGAATTGCTTCGCCCTTGTATGCATGAGCATTCATTAATTCATTGGGTGAACCTACAGAATTGTCAGTTTTTATTAAATGATAAATACTTACACCATTAGTCCATGTACTTGGAGCATAAATAGATGCATCAGTTGTCTCATTGGTTTCCGTTGAATAGTTAAAAACCAAGGAGTTAGATGTAAGCTGCTTTGTAAGCTCTGCAGAGGGACTTGGAAATAGGGTTTTGTCTGCAATTCGTTGCTGATTTGTATTGAACACGAAATAATCATAAACACTTGGTGAATTGCTTGAGTTACTATATTTGGCAATCCCGTTTTCGGCAATAAAAAATCCGGATATTCCAAGTCCATGACCAATTTCGTGTAAAACAGCTGTTACAAAATCATATTGTGTTTCAAGTGTTTGTCCGTTGGTGCCAAAATACCAGGGTTTTGATTTGTTGAATGTGCAGGTAATATCTGCTTCAGTCGAACTATTGTATTCTTTGCCGGTTATTTTTTCCACAAGTGCAACCGGATAATAGATATTGGCCTGCGGTGTACCTTTAAAATTCCGATAGAAAAGCGATGGTTTTCCATGCCCGAGTAAATTATCAGATAAATCGTCCCAGTTGGCATGGATATTAATTGGGACAGGAGAAGAAATATTTTGTTCCCATATCGAAACGGCATATTCAAATGCCATTTTTGCTTCTTCAGGAAAGTTAATATAAGTTACAATAATTTCGCTTTCGTTCGTTAATCCGGATTTAAGGCTCCCGTTGTTAACAGCAGGTGGAGTAAAAACCTGGTTAACTTCCTCAAGAGCAATATTTACAGGACTTTGAACGTCTGTAAAATCTTCTGTATAATTTTGTTGTCCAGCTGCATTAATAATGGTTACAAAGCATAGAATAGAAATAAGCGTCCGTTTCATTTCAATTCGATTTAATGTGTTAAATCAAACCTTAAAACCAAACTAAATGAGACAATTATGAATAGTCCTTCTGCCGCAAAAACGGTATAAGTTGCTCTTTTTCAATAAGTTTTTGACCTGGTTGACTGGGTTTGTAAATGTTGTTTCAACCAGTGGGTTTGTAAAAACCTATTCTATTTTTCAATGCAACGTAACTGAGCCCCCGGCATCAATTTTCATTTTTTAATAAGTACTTTTGAATCTTTAGCAAGCTACAAAACTAATGGAATCAAAAGCGTCTGTCTCATGACAGTTTTTATTTATGGGTTTGTAGGTGTAAACATAAGAATAAAATATATTTTTACAAGGGCATTTTGTAATTTAGAAACATTATAAAAAACAAATTGAATATTTTTATGAAATATTTATCAACAACCTTACTCGCTGTATCATTAGTATTTATGCTTACTTCATTTGTTTCTGACACAGAAATCTACGATGAACTTTACAGACCGCAGTTTCATTTTACGCCTGAAAAGAATTGGCACAATGATCCTAACGGATTGGTATTTTACAAAGGAGAGTACCACATGTTTTATCAATATAATCCAAAAGGAAATGAGTGGGGATTTATGCACTGGGGTCATGCTGTCAGCAAAGATTTGGTACAATGGGAACATTTGCCAGTTGCAATTTATCCTGACAATAATTCTGAAGATAAGGAGTTATGCACTGCATTCTCAGGTTCTGCAATCGTTGATGAAAATAACATTCTCGGGAAACAAAAAGGTGATGAAAAGACTTTGGTTGCTTTTTATACCAGTCAAAAATGTGGACAACGTATTGCTTTCAGTTCAGATAAAGGAAGAACCTGGGAAAAATTTGAAGGAAATCCAGTCATTCCTTATGATGAAAACGATGATGCCCGCGATCCAAAGGTGATTTGGCACGAGGAAACTCAAAAATGGGTAATGGTTTTGTATCGTAAAAGCAGCGCTGATGAAAAATCAAAAGGTGTGTCGTTCTTTACTTCTGAAAATTTGGTTGACTGGCAATGGAAAAGTCATATTCCGGGATTTTATGAATGTCCGGATTTGGTGAAACTGCAGGTAACTAATCGTCCCGGTGAGTTTAAATGGATACTTTTTGACGGGGATGGAAGCTATTTGATTGGAGCTTTTGACGGGGAGAATTTTACTCCTGAGACAGCTAAAATGAAGAGTGATTATGGTAGTAATTATTATGCAACCCAAACCTGGAGTAATGTTCCGAAGGAAGATGGCCGTACTTTGCAGATTGCCTGGATGAGGGGAGGAGAGTTCCCCGGAATGCCTTTTAAAGGACAAATGTCATTTCCATGCGAAATTTCATTAACAAAGTTTAGTTTTGGTTATAAACTGGTTCGTAAACCAATTAAAGAAATAGAAAAATTACACGGAAAGCGCCAAAGTTGGGAGAATAAAGTTTTAATTCCAGGCATCAACGAGAACAAGACCAAAAGTGTAAAGGGTGATTGTTTTCATATTATTGCAGAGTTCGATTTAAAAACTTCAGACAATTTTGGTTTTATCGTACGTCACAGTAAAAAAATACCCGGTACGGAAATACTTTATAATGTAAAGCGCGGAACACTTACCTTGTTAAATACGACAGTTCCGGTAGTTCCGGTTGATAATAAAATCTCTTTTGAAATATTATTGGACAGATCTTCAATTGAAGTTTTTGTTAATGGAGGTCAAACTGTTATTTCCAATTGCTTTACTCCAACCGAGGGAGCAGAAGATGTTGTTTTATACACAAATGGTGGTGAACTTGGAGTTGATAAATTAGAAGTATATGAAATGAAATCGATCTGGAAAATGGAATAATTTACTTTAAAAGAAAGTTAAAGTCTTCTTTTGCAGAGAGTTCTACAGGAGTTTTACCTTTTTTAAAAATGCGGCAGTTTCTGTCTCCAATTAAAGTCAGGTTATTGTTTTCAAGTTTGAGCATGGTTCCTTCTCGAAGTCCGGCAACATAAATATCCGGGTTTATTTCAAGAAATTCTTCAATGCGTTGTTCACGGGTTTCGCCACCGTGCCCTGCCGGATTTGAATCTAAATAGTGCGGATTAATCTGGAAATGGACTAAATTCATGCAATCGAAACCAAGTGGATCGATAATTGGCATATCGTTGGTGGTTCTGAGGGTAGGGCAGGCAACATTTGCCCCTGCACTCCAGCCAATATAAGGAACATTATAAAAAACTCTTTCCCGAATCGGGGTCATTAATTTATGGTCATGCATCATCCGCACAAGTTGCCAGGTATTTCCTCCGCCAACAACGATTGCTTCTG
Organism: Draconibacterium sp.; assembly: GCA_035467235.1. Taxonomy (GTDB): domain Bacteria; phylum Bacteroidota; class Bacteroidia; order Bacteroidales; family Prolixibacteraceae; genus Draconibacterium. The sequence continues at coordinate 4,710 of DATITY010000403.1, forward strand.
CTTCATGAATGGCTTTAACCGGATTCGGTAAAGTATGAATACCAACAATGTGATGTCCTATTTCAGAAAATCTTTCTTCCACTTTTTCACAATACAGATCGAACGAAAAAGTAACTGCCGCATAAGGAATAAAAACTGCGGTTACCGGTTTTTCGCCGAGGAATTTTTTTATTTCCTGTTTTGGATAATCGAGATAGGGCTCTCCCGGCATGGTCGAATTGCTAATCAGAAGTAGTTTCATGGTGAAATTTTAAGATTTTGTTTAAAGCTACAAAGTTATATATTCATGAAAAATGATTTTCAACATAGCTGAGATTATTCATACAAATCCTCTAAATCACACTCCGCCATTTCAACAAAGAATTCAGCAATTTTTGTGGTTACATCATCCAGATATTTATCACCTTTTTGAGCAGTAGCTTTTTTAGGATTACCAACGCCGGTATCTTCTGAAACTTTATTCCATTGTCTTGGAATCCACGCGGTTTTATTTAAAACGCCTTTCAATTTCGAAGTTTTTGCATTACCATCGCCGGTTTCATGCAGCGGCAAAACCAAATGCGGGAAATAGTGCATAATTACACTGGTTTCCATTTCACCTGCATGATCGCCTTCTTCTTCAAAATATTCCGAAAGATTGAGAATTTTGAACCACTCAACCAAACTAATCAGCATCTCAGGGAATTGCGGCTGAATCTCGCGTATCATCGGTTTAAAATCGTTTCCGCCATGTCCGTTCATCAATACCAGTTTTCTGATTCTCTGGTTATAGAGTGCTTCAACAATATCTTTAAAAATAAGTGTTTGTGTTGACGGTTTGGTATGCAAACAAAACGGCAAAACGATTTGACCGGGATTTTGAACACCCAGTGGAATGGTTGGAAGCACCATTATTTTGGCGTTTTTTTTCCATGCTTTCTCCGCAGCCTCTTCCGCAATTTTCGCCGTTTCAAGTGAGTCGGTGCCATAAGGTAAATGATAATTGTGCGGTTCGGTTGCTCCCCAGGGTAAAACAGCAACTTCGTATTTTTCGTTTTTTACCTGTTTCCAGTTGGTTTGTTCTAAAATGTATGGTTTCATAAATGATTTATTTCATTTCAAATGTAGTAAAAACAATTCCTTCGTAAGGGCTAAACTTGCCTCCTTCGTATAATATTCCTAAAGTTTTGGAATTTATCAATGTCAAATCGGAGTATGCTGAAGCGCCTGAATTCAATACTTTTTCAATTTTCCAGGTCTTTCCCAAATCGCTGTTCGATTTTAATGTCATGTTTGTGCGGCTGTTTTCGCTGGCAGGGTTTAAAAACCAAAGGATTTCAGATTCTTCGGTAAATAACATGCTTGCCTGACAAATGGGTTCAATCAGGGCAGTGTCGGGTTGAACATCAGACCAGCTCAAACCACCATCTTCACTGAAACTAACTTTTCGTGATTTTTGTTTGCGATCGTAATTACGCATATTCAGCAATAGTCTTCCGTCGGGCAGTTCAGCAACAGTGCATTCATTTACCTGATCCTGTGGTGTTGTTCCTCCCAATTGCCAGGTTTTCCCTTGGTCATCAGAATAAATAACATGCGAAAAGTATTTTTTAGATTCTTTTTCAATGTGATCACATGGAATAACCAGCCTGCCCTTCTTTGCGCTGTGTTTAAGCTGAATTCCGTGACAGGGACCCGTGGCGTACCATGTCCAGTTTTCTTTTTTTACCGACGAAGTAATTTCCTTTGGTGTTGTCCAGTTTTCTCCTTCATCTTTTGAGGAAGTTACAAACACGCGGCGCGTATCTATGCTTTTTTCATTGATAATATCTCTTTCATGATCTTCCCCAAGATTCCATGTCATCAGTAAATGTATTTCCCCGGTTTCAAGGTCAACCACCGGAGCCGGATTGCCACAAACATTGTTGCTGTCATTCCAGATAATTTTTAAGGGGCTCCAGGTTTTTCCGCCATCTTCCGAACTTCGCATAACCAAATCAATGTCGCCGGTATCGGAACCACCATTTACCCGGCCTTCGGCAAAAGCAAGTATTTTCCCTGAGTTGGTGGTAACCATTGCCGGAATGCGAAAAGTTAAATAGCCTTCAGTTCCGCTTTTGAAAATGTAATTCAGGTTTTCCTGCTCTCCAATTGGGTCTGCTGTTTGACTGGTAACAATATAAAAAGTAAAAACAAAAAATATTAATACCACTGTTTTTTGTTTTTTCATCGGACCTGATTTTTAACTCTTTAAAATTGCAAAAGGGTTATTCCAAAAGTAAAAGGAGTGAGTTTCGGGCCCTTTTCCTCCTGAAAAAATGATGTCATCTCGTACATGGCAAAAAAATTGATCCACCGGTAGCCGGTGCGGGCCATGATGCCGTATTTGAAATTTTGCAACGAATAATTATCAGTAACTTTGAGTTTCTCCTTGTATTCAGTTTGGTATTTAATTTTTGTGTAGCTGCCAATACGGTAACTAAAATACATACCCGACGAAAAGTAAAGGCGGTTTCTGTAATTGTTGATTGGGATTTGAATTTCGGCAAGTACAGGAAGCGTTATCGAAAACAGGAACAGTCTTGATTTTTGATTTTCGCTGTAATAAAATGATTGAGGTACAATTACATCATTTTCAATTCGAACAATGGTTGTCGTGTCCTCAAGCCGGTAATCCTGAAATTGTAATCCTAACCCGGTAACCAGTCCAAAATTGTTCCGGTTGCGCTGCAAACCAATGCTTTGCTGAATAAGGTTCAGGTGAACAGAGTTGGAGCGAAGAATATCGTTTTTCATAAAATTACTTTCATATCCAGTATAATCAGGGTTTAGAAAAGTATTGAATCCCAAATCGATACCTGCCCAATGCCCTGAAAATTTATCTTTCCAAAAATTAAATCCATCAGAGTTTAAATTTATGCTTTTCAGAATTTCTTCAGCGTTTTTTCGAATCGGTTTTATTGAATCGGTTTCCTGGGCAACAGAAACAGTATTAAAAAGAAGGATTGTAAAAATAAGTACAATCATCCGGATCCAAAGTCTGCATATTATCGGTGGCATATTAATATTCATATTTTCGTTTATTCTGACCAGAATATGATGAAACAACAAATTTAATGGTTTAGAGTTGAATAAAGATTAAAAAGCTGTAAAAAAGAAAAAGAGAGAAAGGGTGTTTGAAAGGTCAAAAAATGGATACTCAAATTTAATAATAGCAAGAAAAAACTATAAATGCCTGAAATTCATTTTAAAAGAGTACCTTTGCGGCCATTATTTTTAGAAGAGTTTGAATGATATTATTTAATGAAATGGGCCTCAGCGCTGAGATTCAATCTGCGATTGAAGATTTAGGCTTTGTGCAGCCCACTCCGATTCAGGAGAAAGTGATTCCTTTTTTATTGGAAAGCAGGCAAGACATGGTAGCCCTTGCCCAAACAGGAACCGGAAAAACAGCCGCATTTGGGTTACCAATTATACAACAGATTGATTTGCAAAAAAAATCGGTACAGGTTTTAATTTTAAGCCCAACGCGCGAGCTGGCCATGCAAATTGGCAGCGACCTTGAGAACTACTCAAAAAATCTGGGTAAAGTCAAAATTGCAGTAGTTTATGGCGGTTCCGATATCCGCAAACAAATCAGCGATATTGAAAATGGTGCTCAAATTGTAGTGGGAACGCCCGGGAGAACACTCGATTTAATTAAGCGTAAGAAACTGAAAGTAAACGAAATACGATGGGTTGTACTCGACGAAGCCGATGAAATGCTTTCGATGGGTTTCAAAGACGATTTGGATGCCATTCTCGAAACTTCTCCCGCAGAAAAACAAACGCTTTTGTTTTCAGCAACCATGCCACAGGAAATTGTTCAGATTTCAAAAAAATACATGAACAATATTTATGAAATCTCGGTTGGCAAGAAAAATACAGGAACAGCGGATGTTGAGCACCACTACTATTTGGTTCATGCCAAAGACCGCTACATTGCGCTTAAACGTATTGCTGACATCAATCCGAATATTTACGGGATTATTTTTTGCCGCACACGGATGGAAACCAAGGAAGTAGCCGACAAACTGATGGAAGACGGATACAATGCAGATGCTTTGCATGGCGATCTTTCGCAATCGCAGCGCGATTTTGTGATGACTCGTTTTCGCGCAAAACATCTTCATATGCTGGTTGCAACCGATGTGGCTGCACGCGGTCTTGATGTGAACGACCTAACTCATGTTATCAACTACAACCTGCCCGACGATCCTGAAGTTTATATTCACCGAAGCGGAAGAACCGGTCGGGCCGGGAAAAAAGGAATATCGGTAACATTGATTCACCTTCGCGAAAAAGGAAAACTTAAACAGGTTGAAAGAACAGTTAACCAGCCGTTTATTAAAAAGATGGTTCCTTCTGGCAAAGAAATTTGCGAAAAGCAGATGTTCAGTTTAATCGACAAGGTTGAAAACATTGAAGTTAATAATGAGCAAATTGGCGAGTTTATGCCGGTTATTTACAAAAAACTGGCCTGGCTCGATCGTGAAGAACTGATTAAACATTTTGTTTCGGTGGAGTTTAACCGTTTTCTGACTTATTACGAAAATGCACCCGACATTAATGTTGACGAATCACATCACAATGAACGTGATTTTTCAGGTCGCGGCGAAAGAAGTGAACGGGGAGACAGAGGTGATCGCAGAGACAGAGGAGATCGCGGTGATCGTGGAAAACGCAATGATCGTGACAGCCGCAATAGTCGTGACGGACGTGACAGCCGCGAAAGTTTTGGAGCAAAATCGGATAGAGGAGGAAGAGGAAACTACGAATTTTCGAGGTTCTTTTTTAACATGGGTAAAAAGAACGGAATTGGCAAACGCACCATCATTGATATGATAAACCAAAACATGCCGAATAAAAACATTGAAATTGGAAGCATTGAAGTTTTAAAGGGATTCTCGTTTTTTGAAATCGACAAACGATTTGAAAATGACGTTTTAAAAGCTTTTAAAGATGCAACGTATAAAGGTCAGCGGATTGGCATTGACATTGCAAAAGGGAAATAAAAAGACCGAAGACGGAGGAAAATTTAGGGAATAATACTTTCGAAATAAATGAGGGTAAAAAAGCTGTTAATTTGGATTGACGGCTTTTTTTATGATTAAAAATTCTTAGTTGAATTTTACGGAATCTATAGCTGTTACCCGCCCAATCCAAACCCTCCCATCCGGCTGCTCTCTGGTTGATTTAGCAACACTATTCAATCCGTCGAAATCAAATCCGCAACTATAATTCCCTTTTGGAATATATGGATAACCCGTTTTTTGCAATGTTCTTGTTATAGAATCCTTACTATTTAACTTAATTAGCCAGCTTAGAGGATTTTCTCCGGAACCGGGTATTTGAGATCCAGTTGTACTTTGATAGAGATTATCTTTTCCTCTTAAATAAATACCATTGTGATAATAGTGAAAATATGCATCTCCCATTTTTAAAGGATCGAAAACATATAGGTTAAATTCATCATTATTTTTAATTGTAATGGTGTAACTCAGTCTAGATCTATTGTTAATCAAATCATTTTCAACAATTTCAACTTTATCAATAGTACAGGTAATTCCGGCATGAAAAACACCCTTCCCCTTTAATGTTTGAATTATTACATTATTCAGCCGGGGATCTGGTTGAGGAGTGGGCGCCCTTCCCATTGATATTTTTATAATGTCATTCGGATAGAACCGTGGAGTATCATCGATAACCGGCCCCCAATAACTTGCTGACGAATACATTGGCCAGATAACACCAAGATAGTGGCGGATTGTATCTGTAACCACAACAAAAGGTTTTCCATAAACCGACACTTTCATTCCCGGCAAAGTTACAGCTTCAAAAAGATGAATAACATGAGAAGAAGTATCATAATATTGAATATTTCCCTGAGCTACAAATGGCTTTTTCTGCAATTCTAACTCAGACAACTTCATATCTGCAACATCAGTCCCGGTTAATTTTTCATCTTTCAGATAATACATATTAAATCCCGCATATGTAGAATCAATTACTTCTGGCTCCGGTTTTGGTTCAACAAATGGTTCTTCTGGTTTATTGCAGGAAAGCAGAAAAATGAATAAAAAAGGTATTAACGGAAGGTATTTCATTCTAACAAGCTTTAATTAAACTTATAAAATAAGTGTAAAATTATGAAAACTATTATGAAAATGAGTTCATTTAAAATGTTTTATAATATGCAATTTAGATAATTGTAATATGCAGTTTTGTATTTTTTCTGTTGTTAAAAATTACCGTTTCTTTTTACTTGCCTTTGCCCGCGGGTTAAACTCCAGGCATAGTTTGATCCACTTGTCCAAATCATCGTCCATGTCAATACCATCAGGACTTACATAAAGAAAACCCTTCATCGATTCATCCATTAAACGACAGTCTCCTTTTGTCAGATATTTATTTTGATCTTCCGGGGCAATCCGAACCAGTAACTCTTCCTTAAACGCGCCAACACACAACTTTTCGTCAACAAACCAGCAAAGTCCGCCGAACATTTTCTTCTCTTCAAAAGCTGTTTTATTTTCTTTTAATGCATGGCGAACACGGTCGGCCAAATATTCACTGTAAGCCATTATTCAGAATTTTAATCAGTTCAGAATGAAGGAGTTTGTTGGACCCGACAATTGTAAAATTCCGGTCGTAATTATCGGCATTCAGACTGAAATCGAATAGATTTCCCTGCATGTCAGTCACTTTTCCACCGGCTTCTTCAATAATTAATCCCGGCCCGGCGATATCCCATATTTTGGTGGTTTGATTTATACAGGCACCCAGTTTTCCATCGGCAGTGTAACAAAGGTCGATGATACAGTTGGTGGATCTCAGGTTACGGATTCTGGAAACCAGTTGCTGAATTACTTTTGCTTCGCGTTCGGTTTTGCCGGTTTCATCGGAATAATCAAGTGAGTAAGCCGCCAGTATATTTTTCAGTTCTGTTTCTTTTGAAATAGCAATTTTTTCTCCGTTCAGGGAAGCGCCTTTTCCCTTTTCAGCAAAATAAAGTTCGTTTTGAACCGGCAGAAAACATGCTGACATGAAAGGAACTGAATTCTTCAATACACAAATAATAACACCAAACCATGGCAATCCGGCGGCAAAATTTGAAGTTCCATCCAAAGGATCAATCACCCAGGTAAATTCTGAATTTCTGAACTGAAAACCGGTTTCTTCACCAAGCGTGTTATGTTCAGGAAAAATTTCCAAAATAATTTCGATGATTTTTTTCTCCGATTCGATATCTGCTTTTGTAACGATGCTGCTTTGGCTTTCCTTGACTGAATATTCAGTGATATTACCAAAATTTTCCATCAGGATATTTCCTGCTTCTAGCAAAGCTTTCTGTAATAGTTCTTTCATGTTATTTTGAAATGTTGATATTTGCTGCAAACAACTGCTTTCACAATCCAAATATATCGGTAAATTTGTTCAATCAACACAAAAAGTCATAACCAGGTTTTGTTTTTGACAAGAATAGCTTTTTTGTTTAGATGCTTAAAGTAAAACCGACAATACAACCAAAATGACAAATCATAACACGCTAAAACTTTTTGAAGATAAAAAAGTCCGCACTATCTGGGACAACGAACGGGAAAAATGGTACCTGTCTGTTGTTGATGTGGTGGGTATCCTCACTGAAAGCCCAAATCCCAACAACTATTGGAAAGTTCTGAAAAACAGACTTAAGAAAGAGGGAAATCAGTCGGTTACAAATTGTAACCAACTGAAAATGCAATCGACAGATGGAAAATTTTACAAAACTGACGTTGCCGACGTTGAACAGATATTCCGCCTGATTCAATCCATCCCATCACCAAAAGCAGAACCATTTAAACTTTGGCTGGCCGAAATTGCCCGGGAACGGCTTGATGAGATGGACGACCCGGAACAGGGCATCGACCGGATGCTCGAATATTATCATCAGAAAGGATACTCAACCAACTGGATTAATCAAAGGCTGAAAAGTATTGAAGTACGTAAGGAACTTACCGATGAATGGGAAAATCGCGGTGTAAAAAAAGGACAGGAATATGCAACGTTAACTGATATTATTACTCATGGCTGGTCGGGGTTGACAACCAGACAGTACAAACACTACAAAGGATTGAAAAAAGAGAGTTTGCGAGATAATATGACCAATCTCGAATTGGCGCTAAATACTTTAGCCGAAGCAACCACCACCGAAATATCGAAGGAACATAAACCGAAAACATTGACGGAAAATAGGCGGGTAGCTGCTCGTGGCGGTTCGATAGTTGGCAAAACGCGAAATGAAATTGAAGCCAATATTGGTAAAAGTATTGTAACCCCATTGAACGCGAAAACCTTAGATTCTTTAACCGAATCAAGCAACGAGTAATGATGAACTTAAAACAAACCTTAAGATAAATTCTGAGTTTCTGTTTCGAAAACTTATTTAACCAGTTATTATTATGAATAAAACAGAACAATTCCATCAACTCATTGAAACCGGAAAATCAACGGACAAAGTACTTTTTCGGCCTATATTAATGCAGTTTGCAGCAGAATACATAGGAAGTAATTACGGATTATTTGCATCCGATTACAATGTTCTGGTGGAAGCCAATTTGCGCTGTATGGGCGATTTTGACCTTGATTTACTGGGATTGATTTCAGACCCGTATCGCGAAACCAGCGCGTTTGGCGGAAAAATTCAATTCATTCCAAATGGCGTTCCGCGCTGCCTGAATTTGATTGTGAATTCGATGGAAGATGTAATCAACCTGAAAAATCCGGATGTTTATAAATCAGAAAGGACTTTGGACAGGATAAAAGCGGGTGAACTACTTTCGAAAAAAACACAGGGGAACATTCCAATAATCGGTTGGATTGAAGGTCCACTGGCCGAAGCATGCGATTTGGCAGGAGTGGAAAACATGATGATGCAACTGATGATGGATCCCGACTTTGCCAACCGGCTGATGGACAAATGCATGGTTACCGCCAAAGATTTTGCCAAAGCGCAAATAGAGGCCGGCTGCGAAATTATTGGAATGGGAGACGCCGTTTGTTCACAAATTGATGTGGATACGTACAACTTTTTTGTTCGCGACAGACACCAGGAAATAATAGATTACATACACGGACTTGGGGGCAAAATTAAACTTCATATCTGTGGCGATACCAGTCATTTGCTGCCCTCGTACAACAGTTTCAACCTCGATATTCTGGATTTGGACTGGCAGTTGGACATGGTTCGTGCCCGAGAAATTTTAGGCGAAAAAGTTATTTTTGCCGGAAATATCAACCCGGTTTTGGTTCAGAATAAATCACGAAATGAGGTATTTGAAATGAGCAGAAGCCTGGTTGAAAAGCACAAAAATGAACGGTTCATCCTTTCGGCCGGTTGCGAAATTTCGGTACTCACTCCGAAAGAAAATCTGAATGCGATGAGCGAAGCAACATTTTTATAAAAGGATAATATATTAGCTATTTCGAATATATTTTGATATATTTGGCCAATATATTATCTGATATGGATAAATACAGCATTTCAAAATTACCATTGCCAGTATTAAAAAATACGGCAGAAAAACTACGCGTATTACGCAGGCAAAATAAGTATTCACAGGCCGAATTGGCCGACCGTTCCGGCGTTTCGCTCGGAAGCCTGAAACGATTCGAAACAACCGGGCAAATTTCGCTCGAATCCTTTTTGAAACTGTTGCACATTCTGGACCGTCTCGAAGAGTTTGATTCAATTTTAAAACCTGCAGAAGATTTGAAATCCATTGAAAAACTTTTCAGTAATTCCATTCAAAAATGACCGGAGTCAATAAAATAATTGTGTCGCTCAACCTGAACAACCAGGATATAGCTGTTGGTGAACTGGTAACTTCGGATTCAAAAATTTATTTCCGTTATAATCCCGGTTTTGTAACGATGAACCTGGAATTATCTCCGTTTAAACTGCCTTTATCGAATAAAATTTACAGTGCCGAAAAATACCCGTTCGATGGGCTGTTTGGTCTGTTTAACGATTCTCTACCCGATGGCTGGGGCAAACTTTTATTAGACCGAAGCCTTTTATCCAAAGGAATTTCTTTGAGTGAGATAACGCCCTTAGACCGACTGGCTTATGTTGGGTCGGGCGGAATGGGTGCGTTGAACTATAAACCAGACTTTGAACTGGAAGAAAACAATGAAAAATGGCTGGAACTCGATGTCATTGCCGGTCACATTCAACAGGTTTTTGAAGGAACAAGTGATGAAATTCTCGAAGAACTTTACCGGCTGGGTGGTTCATCGGGTGGGGCAAGACCAAAAATACTTGTTGGATATCATCCAGCCAGCAATCAACTTTCGCATGGAGCAAACGATTTACCGGATGGGTATGAACACTGGATGATTAAGTTTCCGTCGGGCACCGATTTTCCGGATATCGCAAATATTGAATATGCCTATTACAAAATGGCGACTGATGCCGGGATTAAAATGAATCCAAGTAAAATATTCACGGGCAAATCGGGCAAAAATTATTTTGGAACAAAGCGTTTTGACCGTCAGAATGGACTGCGACAACATGTGCATTCGGCCAGCGGCTTACTGCACGACAATTTCAGAATGAGTACCATGGACTACGGACATTTAATGGATTGTGCCTTCAAACTTGAAAAACATATAAATGCGTATGAAAAAGTCCTCAGGCTGGCTGCTTTTAATGTTTATGCCAATAATTGTGACGACCACAGTAAAAATTTTGCTTTTTTAATGGATGCATTAGGGAAGTGGGAACTTTCACCAGCTTATGATTTAACATTCTCGTATTCTTATAATGGAATGCACAGCACCATGGTTGCCGGAGAAAGCCGGGAGCCTGGAAAGAAGCAATTGCTGGAACTGGCGTTTAATTTTGGCATGAAAAATCCAGATTTGATTATTGAACGAGTTAAAGATGTAGTTTCATTATGGAATAATTACGCTGATGAATGCGGTGTTACGATTTCATCACGATATCAGATTAATAAAGTTTTAAATCAAAATCTAAAAAGGTAGTATTTTCCCATTCGTACCCCAAAAACAACAACTCTGCAACCTTTATTTTCATCAAAACAAAGAATGACTGAATTTTGAATCGTTAAACAATTTAAAATTCAGAAAAATGAAAACAAAAAACTTTCTTCTAATGACAATCCTGGTTTTAACTTCAGGATTTATGGCTTTCAGCCAGAAAAAATCAAATGTAAACGTGGCCGGACTTTTACAAGCCGGAACGCTGCCTCAAAACCTTGAATTAAAGGATGAACTTCAAAAGTACGTGGTTACCACCGACCATTTCAACACCGATATTTTCGCTAACTTTTTCAACAAAATGAGAGTGAAAGGTGAATACACACGCGGACTGGAAAACGGAAAGGTAAAATGGAACAACTGTTCAGTTGCAATGAGTATGAGTCGTGACGCGGAATTCCCTGCCGGAGCGCCAATCAGTTACATGGAAGATTTCAGTTACATGGTTACAACCGATATGCTGAATCCTGAAAACTTTACCACTTTTACTGAAAACAGCGCTTTTGCCAAAAACCTGATTTGGGATATGATGGCCATCGAGGGTTTTGGTTGGTCTGCCTGGGATAAACTAAAGCTGAACGAGCCTTATTCAGCAAAAGATTTTAACGGAAAAATGGAACTGGCAGGCCAGGGTTCTTTCGAAAATAAGGATGTGTACCTTACCTGGACCGGAATTTCGCAAAGAAATGGTGAATCGTGTGCTGTTATTGAATACCAAACTATGAACAATCCGCTCGACTATTCAGG
>DATITY010000404.1:0-3440 GCA_035467235.1 Draconibacterium sp.
TATCGCGTTCTTTTACGGCAATACTGCCACCTGTAACCATTGAAGCACCCGAGTTAAAAGAGATTTCAAGGTCTTCATCTGATTTTAAGCCGCCACCAAAATCAATAATCAGATTGGTTTTTTTTGAAATCTGTTCCAGAATTTTATGATTGACAATGTGTTTTGCCTTTGCCCCGTCCAAATCGACCAGGTGTAAACGGCGAATTCCGGCGGCTTCAAACATTTTTGCCACTTCAAGTGGATTTTCATTATAAATGGTTTTCTGGTTGTAGTCGCCCTGCGAAAGCCGGACACATTTTCCGTCGATTAAATCGATGGCGGGGATGATTTCTATTTTATTCATTTTACAAATCTTCCAAAATCATTTTCAAAACTGCTTGTGCAGTGACTTCGCGGTTAGCTGCCTGTGGAATAACAATCGAATTCTTACTGTCAATCACACCGTCGGTTACAATTACATTCCGTCGAACCGGCAAACAGTGCATAAATTTCGCATGGTTGGTTAGCGCCATTTTTTCTTCGTTCACCGTCCAGCTAAAATCTTTCGAAAGGATTTTTCCGTAACTTGAATATGACGACCAGTTTTTGGCATAAATAAAATCTGCACCTTCAAACGCTTTTTTCTGGTCGTATTCCACTTTTACATTACCCATAAATTCGGGGGCCAATTCATATCCTTTGGGGTGCGTAACCACCAAATCGTAATCGGTTTTACTCATCCATTCAACAAATGAGTTTGCCACAGCCTGTGGCAGCGCTTTCGGGTGTGGCGCCCAGCTCAACACAACTTTTGGGTGTTCCTTGGTTTTGAATTCTTCGATGGTAAGCAAGTCGGCAAAACTTTGCAGCGGGTGGCGGGTAGCACCTTCCATGCTTACTACAGGCACTCCGGAATATTGAATAAACTGGCTGAGGATTTTCTCGGCATAATCATCTTCGCGGCTTTTAAATTTTGCAAATGCCCGCACACCGATTATATCGCAGTACGAACCAATAACCGGAATTGCTTCAAGCAGATGTTCCGGTTTGTCGCCATCCATGACAACCCCAAGTTCCGATTCCATTTGCCAGCTCTCTTCGCCAACATTCAGCACCATCGTATTCATTCCCAAATTCATGGCAGCTTTTTGAGTGCTTAACCTGGTTCGTAAACTTGAGTTGAAGAATATCAATACCATTGTTTTGTTTTTCCCAAGATGCTGGTAAGCAAACGGATTTTTCTTGACATTGATGGCCACTTTTAATGCCTCATTTAAATCGGGGATATCGTTTACTGATGTGAAATGTCTCATTTTTGAAATTTTGAAGTCGGAAGAACAAAATTGTCTTCCAATATTTTAAAATAAATTCTATTTTATTCGTTGTCCAATTCTTTTATCTGCCGGATTTCTTCTGCAATCCCAAATTTTAATAATCAGTATTACCTGATCGAATATTTGATATATTATCTGATAATCATCGGTTATTAGAATTCTAATCTCACTAAAATCAGATTGAGTACCGATAAATGGATTTTTTGATATGAGCTGAATGCTTTTGCTGAACTTTTTATAAAGTTTTTTGCTGTAAACAACCGAGCCGTTTCTTTCATTATAGAAATTGAGAATATCTTTCAGATCAAGTTTAGCATCACTCAACCACTCTATTTTTCGCTTAACCATTGCTCAATTTCCTTTTGAACATTTTCATGCGAAATTGTTTGTCCGTTTTTTAATTCTTCCCTTGCCAGATAAATACGCTCTTTTTCATACTCGCTTAATTTATAGATGCCGCTTGAAATCTTAGATTCAATAATAGTATTAAGTGCACTTAAAAACGACTCATCTTCAATTTGCAACAAATGCTCCGAAATAATATGTCTCAATTCAACAGTACTCATATTACTAATTGTTTTACACAAATATAACTCTTTTTGTTTCTTATTTTGGCCTTATCTGCCCGTCACCTTCCACAATCCATTTATAGCTTGTGAGTTCTTCCAGCGCCATTGGTCCGCGGGCGTGTAGTTTTTGAGTACTGATACCTATTTCAGCGCCTAATCCAAATTGAGCTCCGTCAGTAAAAGCGGTTGAGGCATTTGAATAGACGGAAGATGCATCGACCATTTTTTCAAATTTATGAATATTTTCAGCACTTTCAGAAACTATTGCTTCACTGTGTTTCGAGCTGTATTTATTGATGTGTTCAATCGCCTCATCGAATGAAGCAACCGTTTTCACAGCCATTTTAAGCGAAAGGAATTCGGTGCCAAAAGATTCTTCGGTTGCTTTGTGAAGCAGATCATAAGGATATATTCCTGCTAAGTGGCTGAACGATTTTTGGTCGGCATAAATCTCAACGTTTTGTTCTTCCATCCTTTTTGAAAATACAGGTAATTCAGCCAACCGGCTTTCGTGAATAATAAGACAATCCAAAGCATTGCAAACCGATGGCCTCCTGGTTTTTGCATTGAACACAATTTCAGCACCTTTTTCTATATCACCAAATTCATCAAAATAAGTGTGACAGATTCCTGCGCCTGTTTCGATTACCGGAATCCGTGCATTTTCACGAACGAAATCAATTAAAGCCTGACTGCCGCGCGGAATAATCAAATCGATATATCCGTGAGCCCTCAGCATTTCGTTGGTTTCCTCTCTTCCGGCTGGCAAAAGGCAAACCGTGTTTTCATCTAACCCAAACTGTTTAAGAACATTTTGAATAACCGAAACAATGGCATTATTAGAATAAATTGCATCGCTGCCACCTTTTAAAACACAGGCGTTTCCCGATTTCAGGCAAAGCGCAAAAACATCAAAAGTTACATTTGGACGGGCTTCGTATATAATTCCGATTACGCCAAATGGAACAGAGATCTTCCTGATTTTTAATCCGTTTGGCCGTACTTCTTCTTTTAATATTATCCCTACAGGACTTGGCAGATTGGCAACATTTTCAATTTCGGTAGCAATTCCCTCTATGCGTTCTTCTGTTAATTTCAACCTGTCGTATTTAGGATCCTGCGAATCCATTCTTTCCAAATCCTTTTTATTTTCATTCAGAATAAATCCGCAATTTTTCCGTGCCTGTATTGCCAGTTCAAGAAGTACTTTATTTACTGTCTCTGCTTCCACCAGGTTCAGTTTCCGTGAAGCCGCCAAAACATTTTGCAGTTGTTTTTCAATTTTCATGATAATCTCTTTATCTCATTTAACCCTGAAATGAAAGGAAAAGTTGAGTTTTATTTATTCTCGAGGTATAA
The DNA here is from genome assembly GCA_035467235.1 of Draconibacterium sp. Classification (GTDB taxonomy): domain Bacteria; phylum Bacteroidota; class Bacteroidia; order Bacteroidales; family Prolixibacteraceae; genus Draconibacterium. The sequence goes on from DATITY010000404.1 coordinate 3,242, forward strand.
ATAATCGTAATGTATCAGCGGTTTTTGCTTTTCCGACAGCTTTTCGGTTTCCACTTTGGCCGAACTGTAACTTGCTTTTCCAACTCCAATCGCCTTTCCCGATTCGTCAACAATCCTGATTAAATCGTCCTTTTTAAATTCGCTGGTAATTTTCACAATTCCCACAGGCAATAAACTAACCGCTTTATCCGAATCGAGT
>DATITY010000405.1:0-10670 GCA_035467235.1 Draconibacterium sp.
GTGCTAATCCATTTCCTGTAGCAAACCAAAGATTGTTGACGGAATCCTCGACAATACTATTTATTCTACCAAAATAATTTTTATTAGTAGGAAAATGGGTAGCTATCAAAGGAGTATTTTTAGTATTAATATAAAAGATTCCTGCCCCTTCTGTTCCTATCCAAAGCACACCATCATGATCCGTGAATAAAGCTAATACTGCCGGTGTTGTTTTATTTAATTCTGTATCTAATGGAACTGGATTAACTTTTTGCGAGTCTTGTGAATTAAATTGGAAGAGTCCTTTTTGAGAACCTACCCAGAATTGTCCCGTTGGATCTTGGGTTATCACTTGAACGAGTCCATAATCAAGCGACGGATACACAGCGAATTTTTCTGAACTTGGATCAAACCTAATAATGCCTGCCCTAGTTCCCAACCATAAGATACCATTATTATCATCATAAATAGAAAAAACCGCATTAATTGAAAATTCGTTATATGGCAAACAAGAATTGTGATAAAAAATAATTTTGTTAGATTTCTTGTCAATCTGGTGCAGTCCTCTCCATGTTCCTATCCAAAGCCTTCCCGTTTTATCTTCGTGTATGCAATTAATACCGACGCTTCTTAGACTGTTTTGAGGATCATCCGGATCATGTTTAAATATAGTAAATGAATATCCATCATATTTATTTAGTCCATCCTAAGTACCAAACCACATAAACCCTTCGCTGTCTTGGCAGATACTCCGGACCGAATTAACCGACAAACCATGTCTGGTTGTAATATGTTCAAACCTAGGATTCTTCGGCTGGGAACATACTTTAGATGCAATGCCAAATAAGAAAAACCAAATGAATAGCCGTGCAAAGTTAAAAGCTTTCATACTTTTATTTTTTAATAGAATTTTTAAATTATGATTCCGAAGGAAGTATGACATTAAACTCACTTCCTTCCCCTTCTTTCGTTTTCACTTTCAACTCCCCTCCATGCGCCTTCACAATATCGTAAAATGTCTGAACCATGATTTTCTGGATTAAATGATTAACATGATTTAAAACGGGATTTGTATAATAAACTCAGTCCCTTCTCCCTCTTTAGTCTCCACCTTCATCTCACCGCCATGCGCCTTAACAATATCATAACTCAAACTCAATCCCAAACCGGTTCCTTCTCCGCTGGGTTTTGTGGTGAAGAAGGGCTGGAAGATTTTGTCTTTTATTTCCATTGGAATGCCGGAGCCGTTGTCTTTCACTGAAATAACAGCCCACTTCGGTCCTCCCGATTTATCAGGGCTGGCTCCCGAAGGGGGGATGAAAGAAGCGGTACTCACAATGACAGTTGGTTTGTAGCCAACCTCGGTTTCTTTTGCCTTTTTATTAACCGCATAAAACGCATTGTTAATCAAATTCAGCAACACCCTTCCAATATCCTGTGGAATAATAGTGATTTTGGGGAGCGACTTATCCAGTTCGGCTTTAAAATCGGCATTAAATGATTTGTCTTTGGCTTTGAGTCCATGAAAGGCAAGTCGTAAATACTCGTCGGCTAAAACATTTATATCGGTGAGTTCTTTTTGCCCCGAACTGGTACGACTGTGTTGCAACATGCCTTTTACAATTTCTCCCGCCCGTTTACCGTGGTGGTTTATCTTTACGAGGTTTTGTATTACATCATTAGCAATTTCTTTAGCATCATCAGTATTGCCAAGGTCTAATTCCAATTTCATTTCATCCAGTAACTCCTTGCTAACTTCCGAGAAATTATTGACAAAGTTGAGCGGATTCTGTATTTCGTGGGCGATACCGGCAGTGAGTTCACCCAGTGAGGCCATTTTTTCGGATTGAATCAACTGTGCCTGGGTAGCCTTTAGGTCTGTGAGTGCTTTCTCTATTTCACGGGTTCGCTGCATTACTTTTTCCTCCAGGTTCTCATAAAGTATTGAATTTTCGATTGAGATTCCGATTTGCCCCGACAGCATTTGTAACAGTTCAATCCGGTTTTTATTAAAAACCCCTTTTATCAGTCTGTTTTCGAGATATAACAAACCGTTAATTTTTCCACGTGCCGGGATTGGCAGGCACATTACAGAAAGCACATTGTTTTCCTTAATATAGGGATCAGAACTAAACTGCCCGTCTTCGGAAGCATCGTCGATAATCACATTTTCTTCCGACCGCCAGCAATAATTCAGAATTGTGTCGGGCATTATTTTCATCTCATCCAGTGGAACCGATGGCAGAATTTCGATGCTTTCGGAACCCGAAATACCGACCGCTTCAACACAAAGCTGATTCTCTTTGTAAAGCAGCAAATATCCCCTTTCTGCTCCGGCATTCTCGATGGTAATGTGCATTAATTTCTTTAGCAGGTCGTCATATTTCACCTGGCTGGCAATACTTTGAGAGGCTTTTAGAACACTCGCCAAATCGAGCGCCGTTTTACTCGACATTGAAGTTGTAGCTGTGCCAGCCTGAACTGATGTTTCATGTTTTAATTTATCCTTCAGCAGCCCGGGATAATTGTTTTCGAGCATTTTGCACACGGCATGGGCACCCCAGTAATTGTAAGCATCCCATGCATTTTCGATGTACATTTTGCTTTGTTTTACCATTTTATTTTTTGAACAAAGCAAAGCCGCTCTTTCGTTTGCAATGGCTTCAACCTGTATAAACCTGTTCTGTGCAGCCATTTGAATCGATAATTCATAATATTGAAGGGCTTTTTCGAACATGTTATTTAATGCAAAAAGTTCGGCCTGCAACAAATTGTAATGCTGGCTGTAGTTTTCAGGGCAGCCGGCGGCCCACATTTTCATGTCTTTCAAATGATTTTTAAAGACTTTTAAATACTTCTTTTTTTGCTTTGCGCTCAAATTATCATAACAGGCCGAAATCGAAAGCGACGTGTAAAAGGCATGGGATACTTCCTGCATATCACCCACAAAATTTTCGGCATAGTTAAGTACAACCTCACTTTCGGCGAGGGCTTCCCGGGGGTGCCCAAAAAGGTATAAAAAACTGGATTTTGCCGAACGAAAGAACCCCAGCTTTGTTTTATTTCCTTCCTGCTCAAGCCGTTCCAGTGTTTCATCGCCATTAAACGAATCGTCGTCCCAACTGTCTTCTTTAGTTTGGCCATTCAGTGCTTTTACCATTTGGTGAAAGCCCTGATAGAAATCCAAACCACCTTGCGTATTTTTAATGAGTGCCAAATGATCTTCGGCGATATCCAGAATTTCTTTCAGGTTTTCACCTGCGTTTACCTTCGATCTTAAATACAATGCAACCGAGTAGCCTGTAAATATCTGGTCGCCGTTTAAAACACATGCTTTGATAGTCTCCAATATGCGGTCGTACCCATCACGGAATGGCACTCTCCAGTGATTGTGAAAACACAGCACTGTGTAACTCAGCCGCCATTTGATCAGCGGGGAGTGTGTTCGCTGATGCAGTTTAATGGTGATATCCCAAAGGTCAAAACCTTTTTTTTGCATTTTTAACGCCGACAGAACCACAACCGAAAATCCTGAAAAACCCCAGCCACTGGCATCGGTAAATCCATGACGGATATATAGTTCGATGATTTTAAATATCACGAGCATCATTAAATTCTGATCTTGCTGATAGGCGCTTGTTGCCAAATCGATCAGAAATTTATTGAGTGCGATTATTTCTTCATCGTTGCAATCTTTCAGGTGGAACAGGCTTTTGGGATTTTTGTATTTGGTTGAAAAAAGAAACAGGTATTTCGACAGTGCCAGCATCGTGGCAACCTGTATTGCTTTTTTGTTTTTGGGGAACTGAATGTTATATAATTTGGCCGCTTCAAGCCCCAGACGGAGTGATTCGATTGTATTCCCGATTTTCAGATAAAGCGAAGAATGGACATAATATACTTTCAGTTTTTCGTAACTGGTTTTTGAATAGCCCAGTACTTCTTTAAAACAGAGTTCTGCATTTTCCTGATTATCATTTAAATATTCACATTCGCCCAATTCAATTAAAACATTGTAGGTTAATTCGTAGTTTTCTGCCCAGCTTTTGTTCCCTAAAAGATTTTTTGCCATGGTTAGAAAATGGACACCCAATCCATAAGAGGTAGAGTCTTTGGCTTTTCTTCCGGCAATTAAACAGAGTTCGGTTATTCTCAGCTTTTCTTCCGGGTTTTCGATAAGATGCGAACTGATTACAAAGTGGTTCAGCAATTCAAAAATATCGTTGAGCAGTTGCGATTTATCTCTGTTAAGTACAAGTAACCTCCCAATTTTAAGGTGCACAGATGCACGCTCAGATGAGGAAATTAAGTTATAGGCAGCTTGTTGTACTTTGTCGTGGCTGAATGTAAATTGTACGGTTTCATCGGAAAGTATCTGATCAATTTGCTCGCCGTTGTGAGTCGATTTTAAGGTTAGTACCCTGTAATTTATATCGTTAGAGCTTAAATAACCGCCTTTAATGGCAGGTTTTAAGTCATCATAAACCTTCGTCTGCGATTTTTCAGTAATATCGGCAAGGTCGGCTAAATTGAAAGTATTACCCAGAGCTGCAGCATATTTTAATACTTCCTCTGTATCTTTCGGCAGGTCTGTCAAACCGTCGGTCATCAGGTCGATAACATTTTCAGTATATCCTAAACTATCGATTTCCTTTTGATTCCATGTCCAGTTTTTAACAGGATCTTTTTTTACTAAATTTCTGTCGTAGAGCGATTTCAGAAAGCTATGTATAAAAAACGGATTACCTTTTGTTTTTGCATAAACCTGCCGGCCAAGTTCTTCGGCCTGAATCATATTCATACCAAAAGAATCGGCTGTTATCTGGTTTGTTGTTTCCTGGTTCAGCGGTTTAAGTTCGATTGTTTTAACCAGCCCTTTTGATTCGTTAATCTGCTTTAATGTAATTAACAGGGGGTGACCTTTATCAACTTCGTTGTCGCGGTACGAACCAATAATCAGTATTTTAACTTCGCGCGGATTTTCAAGAATTCTTTTTACCAGGTTCAGCGATGGAAGGTCGGCCCATTGAAGGTCGTCCAAAAAGATAACCAGTGGACTTTCGGATGTGCTGAATGAATGAATAAAATCGAGAAGCACCATGTGAAACCGGGCTTCCTGTTCGGCGGGCTGCAACTTTGGAACTTCGGGCTGTTTATCAATTATTCTCGAAAGTTGCGGAATAACATCGGTTATAAGTTTTCCATTGTTGCCCAAAACTTCTGAAATCCGGTTTTTCCAGGCATTAATTTTATCTTCAGGTTCCATTAAAAGGTTTTTTATAAACTCTTTTATGGCCTCAATAAAAGCGTAGTATGGTATGTCTTTTTTAAACTGATCGAATTTTCCGCTTACAAATGTTCCCTGGTTTTGAATAATCGGGAATTTAATATGCTTAATCAGCGAAGATTTACCCACGCCCGAATAGCCCGCCACCAGCACCATCATCGATTTAACCTGCTGCAGATTTTTGTAGTAACCCAATAATTCAGTGATTTCATTTTCGCGGCCATACAGTTTCTGGGTTTGTTTGTACTGCTCTGTAATGTCGTTTAATCCCGGTTTGAAATCGGTTAACGGTTCTTTTGAAATGTAGTGTTTTTTAATGAGTTCCAAATCTGCTTTTAGCCCGACAGCGCTGTGATATCTCTCATCGGGATTTTTCTCAAGCAATTTGGAAACAACCTGATCAATTCCTTTTGGTAAATCGGGTAATACAGCGCTTAATGATAACGGGTTTCTTGACAGGTGAAAATGTATAACCTCGAGTGGATCGACAGAATCGAAAGGTGGTTTGCCTGCAAGCAATTCGTAAAACAGAATTCCACACGAATAAAAATCACTGGTATGAGTTACTGAATAGGCGGTGCGACCGGTTTGCTCGGGTGAAATATAAGTCAGCGTTCCTTCAATTTTATCGACATTGAGTATTTCATTTGTCTCGGAGTGAAGATTTGAAGAAATACCAAAATCGAGCAATTTAAGTGCGCCATCGCCGGTAATCATTAAATTACCTGAATTAATATCTTTATGAATGACTCCTTTTTGATGTAAATAATGAAGTATGTCGGTAAGTTGGATGGCTATATCAAGAATCTCGGTATAATTCAGTTTCTTTTTAAAAATCAGATTCCGCAGATCTTTACCATCAATATATTCCTGAACAAGCGCGGCAGTTTTGCCATCGAACAAAAAATCGTAAACTTTTGGAATCCCGGCATGGTCGAGATCTTTCAGAATATCGTATTCGTGGCCCAGTTTTGAGGCCCGAAGTATATTTTCGCCAAGAATTAACGATTGTTTCAAAACTACTTTACGGCCGTCGGAAATGCGGTTGGCCAGAAAAATTTCATTTCGATCATTTTTAAAGAGCGATTTTACTACCTGGTAATCTTTGTATAGTATCCTTTCTTCTGATGAATTCATTTTAATCTTTTTTTAAGGAAAGCATTCCGTAACACCACAACTTATTTTCAAGGGCTTCGAATTGTTTGATTGAGCTGAAATGGTTCCCGTGGTTGATGTTGTTGCGAAGGCCTATTCTTTTCAGAAACTGGCCAAATCGCCACAATTTGCTTGACATTGAATGAAGGTGCCGGAGTGATGGTTTTGTAAATTCGGTGATATTTTCAAACTTGAATTCTTTGAAACCACATTGTGCTGCATTTATTTTATGTTCAGCAATGGTGTCAATGTCGAATATCGACCAGCCGTTGAGCCAGGCGTGCAGCAGGTTTTCGCCATCGGTGGTTAAAGGCCTTTCTGTTCTGAAATAATCGGCGCAAATCAGCCGGCCCCCGGGTTTAAGCAAACGGTAAGCTTCATTGTAGAAATTTATTTTCTGCATGGCATGGCACATACTTTCGCATGCCCAGATTACAGTAAACGACTCATCGGCAAAACTGGTGTTTGTATAGTCCTGTTCAGAAAACATAACGCGGTGTTTACCCCGGCTTTTACGGGCGTGTTTTTGCGCCTTTTCAACCTGGTGCGGAACCAGTGTAATGCCGGTAACCTGCACATTGTAATTTTCTGCAAGCCAAATCGAACTTCCACCCTGGCCACATCCGGCATCAAGAATGATGTCACCGTCCTTCACCCCGATATTCGTTGCCATAACTTTGTTCAGGTTTAACAGCGCCTCGTCATGTGTCCGTACTTTATGATCGTAATAACCAAAATGTACCGACCGGTTTTTTTTACCAAACCAAAGTATTCTGTAGTCTAAACGGGTGGCATCGTAATAACTGATGATTGAATTTTTATACTCCAGATCCATTTTCTTAACCTTTTAATGCCCAGTTATCTTTTAAATTATCGGGGATCCTGAACCCGGAGTCTTTTCCCTTTCTGAAATGAAAAGAGAGTATTCCTACCATAATTCCTCCCAATGCCGCCATTGAATCAAGTATTACATCTTCTTCCAGTTCATCAACCGGATTGTTTGTTCCCTCAATGTGCAAGTTTTTGTGAAGTCTTTCAAGTTGAATATCAATCAGATGTATTTGTTTTTTGCCTTTCCCAAAAAGTTGAAGCAGGAAAAACAAAATTCTCTCAAGCAAACTTGCTTTTGGTTTTGTGGTTTGATAATTTGGCCTGATTTCCTTCATTTTATGGTAGTATTCCCTTAAATGTGTATGGAAATGGTCGTCTAACAGTGCTTTGTGTTTTTCTTTGCCTTCTTCACTTTCGTGTTTTTCGAATATTTCGGGATACTGATCTTTAAATGTTGGTTTAAGCATCCGTTCAAAACAATCGGGAAATTGCTCATCGGCCAGCATTCGCCTCATTATTAACAGTATTAGTCTCTGTGGCAGATGAAAATGTTGTAAAGTATCGACCAATGCTCTTGTTAAAGGTATTCCGGCAATAGTTTTATCTTTAAAAAGATGGGCGTAAACGGTGTGTTGCAGTGTCCATGCTTCATTTACATCTTTCGAAATTAACCTGTCTTCAACACCCATGATTTTTCCGATGGTTTTCCATGTGTGAAACCAGGCTTTTTGCTGGTCGGCATTTAACGTTTCACCAAGGTATTCCATGCCTTTGAAAAACTCAAGCGAGAAAACCTGGTTTGTAGCTATCAAATCTTCCTGGCTAATAGGTTTGCCCCACGCTTCATTCCATTTTTCTTCGGCTGTACGGGCTAAAATAATATGCCGCATTGCTGCATGCATAATTCTCACTTTCAAGGCAGTGAGTATTCCTCTTTTATCGGGTTCCCACCAGTTTTTATCCATTACGTCGAAAACAAACTGGGCAGTTTCGAAAACCCTTCTTTCGGTGTGGGTAACAAGCAGTTTTGTTGTGGTTAAAACATTGGCAGGTTTTTCGGCCATGTAAGTATATGGCAATGCCCTGAAAAACAGGATAAAAACGAAATTCATTCCGTGTTCTTTCCAGATTTCGTGAGCCTGGTTAAACATCTCAATATCTTCTGAAGTAAACCTGATTTTTAGTTCATTTTCAACAAAATCATGCAGAACATCAGGAAATTCTTTTGTTACAAAACTGTCGTTCTGTGCCATTCCCTTTAAAACCGATCGTAAATGATCCATCGATTTTGATTTAAAAATTTCGGAAACAGCATCATCAGCGGGTTGGTCCATTACCTGCCGAAGCGCTTCCAAATCAATTCCGTTCCAGATAAATTGTGATGTACTGACGTTCATAATATATTTATTTTAAAGATGTTACTTGTTTTCCAAATCGTTAATTGCGATTACTTTTTAACCCGCGACCAGTTGGCCCGCAAAGTTCTTGGAATTCGAAATCCCGATTTTTTGCCGTCCCTGAAATAGAGGGATAAAATGCCGATCATAACTCCGCTTAACGCTGCAATCGATTCATGAACAATATGTTCGCGTGTATCGTCGTCGTCAATTTCTTTTTCAGCTTTTAAAACCGTTGAGTGCAGGTTTTTGCGATGCACAGTAATCATGTGTTTTCCGGGGCGCACCTGATCGAGCAAACCCAGCACCCAGCCTTTTGTTTGCTCGAAAAACGATTTCTTTTTGTTTTTTCTGAAAACAGAGATTCTCTGTTTTTTCAGAATCTGGTCGTATTGTTTCATTTGCGAGTTGTACTCGGAATGCATTGATTTTTTATGGTCCAGTTTTTCGTCATCGGTTTCTGGTTTGTAAAAAAGTTCGGGATATTCTTTTTCGAATGACGGTCCCAGCAGGCGTTCAAAACAGTCGGGGTACCGTTCGTCCTCTAACATTTTTTTCATCAGAATAATTACCAGTTTCCGGGGCATATAAAAATCGTCGAGGGTTTCAGCAAGGGCTTCGGCCAGTTTTATGCCCGAAACAGGCTCGTCGCGAAACAGATGGTCGTAAATTGCATGTTGCAGCGACCACGCTTCTGCCACATTTTTGCAGAGTAAATTATCCTGAATGCCCATGATGTTGCCGATGGTTTTCCAGGTATGAAACCACGCTTCCTGTTGTTGCGGGGTGAGTGGGTCGCCAAGCATTTCCATTCCCTTAAAAAACTCAAGCGAAAACACTTGGTTGGTGGCTATCAAATCTTCCTGACTGATTGGTTTGCCCCAGTCGTCATTCCACAGGTCGCCATAATCGTTATCCAAAACAAGCTGACGCATGGCTGCATGCATAATTCTCACTTTCAGGGCGGTAAGTATTCCGCGCTGATCGGGTTCCCACCACTTGTCGGCCATTACATCGAACACAAACTGTGCAGTTTCAAAAATTCTGCGCCGGGTTTGGGTAATCAGCAGTTTGGTCATTCGCAATACATTGGCAGGTTTTTCGGCCATATAAGTAAAAGGGAGCGCCCTGAATAACAGTACCAGAATGAACTTTGTACCTTTTTCTTCCCAAATTTCGCGGGTTTCATTAAAAAGCCTGATGTCCTCCTCTGTAAACTCAATGTTAATTTCGCTTTCGATAAATTTGCGCATTGGCCCTGGCAATTCGGGCGGAATTTTACTGTCGTTTTCAGCCATTCCTTCCAGAATTTTGGCCAAACGGGCAGTCGATTTCGACTCAAAGATAGAATCTACGGCGTCATCGGCAGGTTTGTCCATCACCTGTCGAAGCGCTTCCAAATCAATTCCGTTCCAGATAAATTGCTGTGTACTATTTTCCATTTGGTATTTTATTGAATATTTATGTCGGTATTTTCAACCGACTTTGCTTTTATTTTTTAGCTGTGAAAACTATCGAATTTTTTATACTGGCAGTATTACCGTAAAAAGCGTACCTACATTTTCATCGTCCGAGCCGGCACCGGCATACTTTGTTTCCACCTTAATTTCGCCGGCATGTGCTTTCACAATATCATAACTCAAACTCAATCCCAATCCTGTTCCCTGCCCGGTTGGTTTGGTGGTGAAAAAGGGCTGGAAGATTTTGTCCAGCGCACTTTGCGGTATTCCGTTGCCATTATCTTTTATCATTATCGCGACTTTATTGCCCCGCTTTTTTGTACCAATTGATACAACAGGTTCGTACCCATCATTGTTCGCTTGATTTCTTTCGTTTGCCTCACTTCGACTTCGCTCAGTACAGGCGTAAAACGCATTGTTAATCAGATTCAACAAAACCCGGCCAATATCCTGCGGAACTACATTAATATTCCCTATGCTTTCATCAAAATCTGTTTCCATGGTTGCATTAAAAGTTTTGTCTTTTGCCCGCAATCCGTGATACGCCAGCCGCAAATATTC
>DATITY010000406.1:0-7189 GCA_035467235.1 Draconibacterium sp.
CAGTTTACAGAAATCGGGAACGAAAAATTCTATAAAATCAGCAACTCCAACCGGATGGCTGATTTCTTCATGACCATCGTGAGTGATTCCGACCACTGGATATTTATTTCAAGTAACGGTTCGTTGTCGGCCGGTAGAAAAGACCGCAATAACGCGCTGTTTCCGTATTATACCGTGGACAAAATTCATGATTACAAAGGAATAACGGGAAGTAAAACCCTTCTCCTGGTCACAAAAAATGAAAAGACTTCTCTGTGGGAACCATTTTCCGACGAATCGGAAAAAATATATTCCATTCAACGGAACCTGTACAAAAGCATTTACGGAAATAAAATCATTTTTGAAGAAATAAATGTTGATTTGGGAGTCGGATTTCAATACGGATGGTACAATACCGAAAAATTTGGTTTTGTAAAGAAATCCGAAGTAATTAACCTGAATCAGGAACCGGTTAGCATTGACATCCTTGACGGAATTACCAATATTCTTCCCAACGGAATCGATTTTGATTTTCAGAATTTTTACAGCAATTTGTCGGATGCCTACAAAAAAAACGAACTCATCCGGGAAACCAAACTGGGTTTGTACATGCTCAGCTCCATTCCGGTTGACCGGGCCGAACCAAGCGAATCGCTCAAAGCAACAACTGTCTGTTCGTGCGAATTAAATCAGGATGCTAAAATTCTTCTCTCAAACCGTCAACTTGAGAACTTTAAAAAGGGACTGTCGCTTGAAGAAGAGACCGATATCAGGGCTCGCCGGGGAGCATATTTTGTAAATACAAGCTTTGAACTTACAAAAAGCGCAAAAAAGAACTGGATGATTGTTGCCGAAATCAACCGCGACAGTGTTGATGTAGCCAACCTCAATCAATTTATAAAAAACAATCTTAATCCTGAAAAAGAAGTCGACGCGGATATTGAACTGGGTACATTGAACCTGAAAAAAATCGTAGCCAAAGCCGATGGTTTGCAGATGAGTAACGACGAGCTAAGTTCGGCACGTCATTTCTCAAACACGCTTTTCAACCTCATGCGGGGTGGTTATTTTACCAATAATTACGAAGTTGATACCACCGATTTTAAACTGTTTGTCCGTCAAATCAACCATAATATTTCAACAAAATTTCAAGGTTGGCTGAATGAGTTGCCTGTAGTAATCAACTATCCGGAATTAACTGATCTGGCAGAAAAGACTTCCGATACAGATCTTATCCGGATTTGTTACGAATACCTGCCACTTACGTTTAGCCGCCGTCATGGCGATCCGAGCCGACCATGGAACCAGTTCTCCATTGAAACCAAGAATGAAGACGGTAGTCCGAAACTAAATTACCAGGGAAACTGGCGTGATATTTTTCAGAACTGGGAAGCATTGGGCTTTTCGTATCCTGAATATCTGAAGGGAATGATGAGCAGATTTTTGAATGCCACCACTGCTGATGGCTATAATCCTTACCGTATTACGCGTGATGGAATCGACTGGGAGAGTCCCGATCCGCATGATCCGTGGGCCTACATTGGTTACTGGGGCGATCACCAAATTATTTATCTCCAGAAATTCCTCGAATTATCGCGTGAATTTCATCCGGGTGAACTCGAATCCTTGCTCACAAAGGAAATATTTGCCTATGCCAATGTCCCGTACCGCATAAAACCATACGCCGAAATAGTTAAAAATCCGAAGGATACAATCAACTTTGATTTTGATTTAAATGATAAAATCAAGGAACTGACCAAAGCCAAAGGAGCTGACGGACGTCTGATAATGAGCGCGGAAAGTGTCACTTACAAGGTAAATCTCACCGAAAAAATTCTGGTTACCCTTTTGGCCAAGTTAAGCAACTTTATTCCCGAGGCCGGTATCTGGCTCAATACACAACGTCCGGAGTGGAACGATGCCAACAACGCGTTGGTTGGAAATGGCGTTTCGATGGTAACATTGTATTATTTAAGGCGGTTCATGAAATTCTGGTCGGAGAAATTTAACCAGATAACTCTTCAGGAAATAGCAGTTTCAGAAGAGGTAAAAACTTTATTTGACCAGATATTTAAGGTCTTTGCAGAAAACACTGCTTTGCTCGAAACTGGTTTTACCGATGAAACCCGGAGACTTATTACGGATGAACTGGGTGAAGCCGGAAGCAAATACAGAAATGCCATCTACGAAAAGTCATTTTCAGGTAAAAAATCAACACTTACAGTAAATACGCTTATTGAATTTACCCAACTTGGGTTGGATTATCTCGATCAGTCGATCAAAGTAAACCGGCGCGAAGACGGGCTTTATCATTCCTACAACCTGATTTCATTCACCGAAAAGGGAATTTCCATCCGCTATTTGTACGAAATGCTCGAAGGTCAGGTAGCCGTTTTGAGTTCAGGATACCTTTCTGTCCAGGAAAGTCTGGATGTGCTGAACGCTTTAAAAGCAAGCAGCATGTTCAGGGACGACCAGTACAGTTATATGCTTTATCCCGACCGCCAGTTGCCACTTTTCGTTCAGAAAAACAACATTCCGGCCGATAAGGTGAATTCATCGAAACTACTCATCAAGCTGGTTGCCGATAAAGATTCATCCATCCTGAAAGCCGATGAACTGGGCAACTTCCATTTTAACGGTTCGTTCAGAAATGCCATGGTCCTGGAAAATGCGCTGAAAAAACTGGACGCTGAGAAATACGGTTCACTCCTTTCCGATGAAAAGGAAAATGTAATGGCCATATACGAAACGCTTTTTGATCATCAGTCGTTTACCGGCCGTTCAGGAACATTTTATGGTTACGAAGGACTTGGAAGCATTTATTGGCACATGGTTGCCAAATTGCTGCTTGCCGCACAGGAATGCTTTTTCAAAGGAGTTGAAGAAGGCGCTGATCCGATTACAGTTGGCAAAATCAAGGATCACTACTACGAAATAAAGGCCGGAATTGGTTTAAACAAATCGCCTGAGTTGTATGGTGCATTTCCAACCGATGCCTACTCACATACTCCCGGAAATGCCGGTGCACAGCAACCTGGAATGACCGGACAGGTAAAGGAAGACTTCCTCTCAAGAATGAGGGAGCTGGGAATTCATATCGAAAATGGCGAAGTTAAATTCCAATTCTCATTGATAAATCCTGAAGAGTTTCTGAAGCAGAAAAGTGTATTTGAGTATTTTGATCTCAATGGCGAAAAAAGGCAAATTATCCTGAATGAAGGTCAGCTTGCATTTACGTTCTGTCAGGTTCCGGTTGTTTACACTGTTTCATCTGAAGCTAAAATCGCGATAACCAAATCTGATGAATCCCGGATTTCAATTTCCGGAAATACCATTGAGAATATATGGAGTTCGGCTTTGTTTGAACGCGATGGCAGTATCAGGCAAATTGATGTTTCGTTTCAAAATTAACATTCAAAATAATCAATTTCTAAAAAACTAACTAAATGGCGCATTTCAAAACAGCTAAAGAAGATGTAGTCCCTTTCGGACAAAAAATCGCGTTTGGGGCAGGTCACCTCACAAATCAGTTATTTCCCGCAGCACTGGGAGTATTTATGGTCGTACTGGTTATGTCACTGAACATGAATCCAATTCTTGCCGGTTTACTGGGGGCAATTCCCCGGTTAATTGATGCTCTTACAGACCCTATCATGGGTTTTATTTCCGACAATACAAAGTCAAAATGGGGGCGCAGAAAACCCTATATCGTTTTGGGCGCTGTAATTTCGGGCCTGGCATTCATGATCATGTGGCAGCTAAATCCCATCAATTCAGAAATGTATAATTTCTTTTACTTTTTAATCGTTTCGATATTTTTTTACATCGGTTATACCATTTTTGCCACTCCGCTCATCGGCCTGGGTTATGAAATGACTCCTGATTACAATGAAAGAACAAGATTAATGGCAGTCTCGCAGTTTATGGGTCAGATTGCCTGGATGATTGCACCGTGGTTTTGGGTAATTATTTACAATCAATCCATTTACGACACTGCTCCTGAAGGCGCCAGAAACTTATCAATTTGGGTAGGATCGCTGTGTATGATTCTGGGGATCATGCCCGGACTTTTCAATAAGGAAAAGATTGTACCGGATCATGATAAAATGGCAAATCTGTCGTGGAAAGAGCTGGCTGCAAATACAAAAGAGTTTCTGATTGGAATAAAACTCACTTTGAAAAACAAACCTTTTGTAAGACTTTGCGGAGCTACATTTTTGGTCTTTAATGGTTTCCAGACCATTGCGCAATTCGCGTTTTTTATAGTGGTTTATTATCTTTTTAATGGCGATACTGTTGCTGCCGGTCAATGGCCTGCCTGGTTCGGTACCGTCAGTTCTTTTGCTACGGCATTCCTGGTTATTCCGGTTGTAACTTTCATCTCAGAAAAAGTGGGTAAGAAAAATGCCTTTGTCATAGCCACGTTGCTTTCAATGATAGGTTACACGCTTAAATGGTGGGGATTTAATCCGGCCAATCCCTGGATGATGTTTATGCCTATTCCGTTCCTTTCGTTTGGTATTGGAGGATTGTTTACCTTAATGATGTCGATGACCGCCGATGTCTGCGATTTGGATGAACTGCATAACAACGAGCGGCGCGAAGGCATGTTTGGTGCTGTTTACTGGTGGATGGTAAAACTGGGAACTGCAGCCGCCATGTTAACCAGCGGTATTGTTTTACATTACATTGGCTTCGACGAAGGAGTGCAGGTTCAGGCAGCGGATACCATTACCAATCTTAGAATTGCTGACATTGTAATACCAATTTTTGCAGGAATTCTGGCGATAATGATTATGTGGAAATACGATATTAACGAGGCAAAATCGCATGAAATAAGAGAAGCGCTGATTTTGCGCCGTGGAGAAAGAAAGACACTGGAAGAAGCTAAAAAAGCTGCCAAATCGTAAATCGCTGATATGAAACAGATCATTTTTATACTTCTAACCAGTTTGCTATTTATAACTGCAAACAGCTTAAAAGTCGATGTTGTAACCACCTCCGGAAGACAAATATTCGTAAACAAATCGCTTTACACTATTAAAGGCATTTGCTATCACCCGGTGCCAAAAGGCAGCAGTGCAGTCAGCTTTGACAACCTGAAAGAGGACCTGAAACTGATGAAAAAAGCCGGAATCAATACCATCCGGGTTTATTCCCCCATAAACGAAAAGGTTGTACTTGATCAGATTCATAAAGCAGGGCTGAAGGTAATTATCGGCTTCGGTTACAATCAGGACGGAAAATTTGACATCCTTTCAGGAACATTTTCCGATTATGTCAAAACCTGGAAAAATCATCCGGCGATTCTGTTCTGGGAACTGGGCAACGAATACAATTATCATCCCGAGTGGTTTGGCGGTCAAATCGAAACCTGGTATCATGCATTAAATGATGCAGCAGAAAAGATTCATCAGATCGATCCTTCCCATCCGGTTGCAACGGCCCACGGCGAGTTGCCTAATGCAGATGCGCTTTCTTTGTGTCCAAATGTCGATATCTGGGGTATGAATGTGTACCGTTGGGATAATCCGGAAGAGATTTTTTCTCAATGGAGCGTAATCAGTGCGAAACCCATGTACCTTTCAGAAGCCGGGGCTGACAGTTATATGACTGCCACAATGAACGGGTATAAAAAGGGCGAAAATGAAAAAGCACAGGCTGACGCTACACGGAATATACTGGACGACATTTTCAGATTCAGGGATATTTGTTCAGGAGTTGCCTTATTCGCTTTTACTGATGAATGGTGGAAAGCAGGAAAAAACGAAACTCAGGAATCCGGAGGCTGGGCTCCTAACAGTGGCGGAGTTCCTTACGATGGTGCCGCCAACGAGGAATATTGGGGAATTTTAAAACTGGACAAAACAAAGAAAATGGCTTTCGAAGTGGTTAAAGAAAAATACCATTCGCTTCACTGAATGTAATTTCCTTTTTTTTAACAGCTGTTGTTTTAAATAAACTTGCATACTTTAAAACTATAAAATCTTAACTTCACTATCTAAAATCTGATGACTATGAATACTATCGCAACAAAACTTTCGGTCAGGGAAAAAATCGGTTACAGCCTGGGTGACACCGCTTCGCACTTTGTGTGGGACATGGTTGGATTCTGGCTTTTGTTTTTTTACACCGATGTATATGGAATTTCAGCTGCCGCTGCCGGCACAATAATGCTGGTTGCCCGTTTCTGGGATATGGCCATTGACCCTGTAATTGGCGTAGTTTCTGACCGGACAAATACCCGATGGGGCAAATTTCGTCCCTACATACTTTTCGGGGCTGTTCCGTATGCCATCCTGGCTATTCTTACTTTTACAACTCCAAATTTTGGGGAAGTTGGAAAGATTATCTATGCCGGGGCAACCTATGTGCTTCTAATGACGGCCTATGCCGCTATTAACCTACCCTATTCGGCATTAGGCGCAGTGATGACGGATGATACTTATGAACGTGCAGGACTGAACACCTACCGTTTTATCGCTGGATTCTCCGGGCAATTTATCGTTACAGGGCTGGCACTTACCTTAGCCGAATTTTTTGGTGGCGGCGATAAAGCGCAGGGATTTCAATACACCGTTTTTTTGTTTGCAGGCTTAAGTTTAATATTCTTTTTTATCACTTTTAAAACAACCAGAGAGCGTGTTCACCCTCCAAAAGAGCAGGTGAATTCGTTGAAAGAGGACATTGGAAACCTTTTCAAAAACAAAGCATGGATTGTACTGGCCCTGGTTGGCATCATTTCATTCATCATGTTTGCCATGCAAAATGCGGCAATTGCCTATTATTTCAAATATTATCTCGGGCGTGAAAATAATGTTCAGCTTTTCAATGTTATCGGAACGGTTGCCTTAATTGTTGCCTTACCTTTATCAAAACCACTGGCTAAAAGATTTGGAAATAAAAATGTATTCATAGGCAGTTCGTTAATCTCTGGTTTATTTTTCATGCTTATCTATGTTGCAGGTGTTAATGATCTCACAACCATTTATGTATTCAATATTATTGCCAAAATGGCTTATGCTCCTGCAGTTCCTTTGCTTTGGACAATGATTGCTGATTCAGCCGATTATGGCGAATGGACAACTGGTCGCCGTGCCACGGGACTGTATTTTTCGGCTGCCGTATTTGCACAAAAAGCGGGCTGGGGAATCGGCGCTGCCATTGCAGGCTGGATTTTGGCAGCTTCAAGCTTTGTACCCAATGT
>DATITY010000407.1:0-4579 GCA_035467235.1 Draconibacterium sp.
GTAGCGGGAGCAGGACTTGAACCTACGACCTTTGGGTTATGAGCCCAACGAGCTGCCAACTGCTCCATCCCGCAATATATTTTCTATTTCAATGAAATTTCTTCTTTAACGGGTTGCAAATATAAACAGTTTTCTGTAAAAACCAAAATTTTATTTATTTGAATTCCATGAAATTTTCCATCATTAATAAACAATTTTGTTGAAACCTATTCTCAAGGAATTTTTCTAAATTTAACTCCGTTTAAAACCAACTTAATTTTGATAAATCGTTTAGTTCGAAAAAAATCATTTACAATTTAAATATCAATGAAATGAAAAATCAGTCACGAAGGAATTTCTTAAAGAATACGGCGGCAGCCACTGCTGTTATTTCTATTCCGAGTATTATTCCGGCTCATGCATTTGGCGCCAACGACCGCATAAATGCTGCGGTTCTGGGTGTTAATGGACGCGGGAAAAGTCATATTTCGAGTTTAATGGTACAGGACAATGTGGCCATCACTCATTTTTGCGACCCCGACATGAACGTTTTGAAAGAACGTCAGAAGGATTTCAAGGCAAAGTACAACAAGGAAGTGGCGCTGGAACAGGACCTGCGTAAAATTTACGACAACAAGGATATTGATGTGGTAAGTATTGCCACACCAAACCACTGGCATTCGCTGGCAGTTATCTGGGCTTGCCAGGCTGGTAAAGATGTTTATGTTGAAAAACCGGGTTCGCACAACATTTACGAAGGCCGCAAAATGGTTGAAGCCGCGCAGAAGTATGATCGTATTGTTCAACATGGTGTTCAGTTACGCAGTTCGCCCTCGGTTCGCGAGGCTGTGAAAATGATGCATGAAGGTTACATCGGCCGGGTTTACATGTCGCGTGGATTGGTTTTCCGGTGGAGGGCCGATATTGGCAACAAAGGTTTTGAACCTGTTCCCGAAGGACTGGATTATGATTTGTGGGTAGGTCCGGCAGCAAAAAGGCCGTTCAGCCGCAACATTGTGCACTACAACTGGCACTGGACTTTTGAATATGGTAACGGCGATGTTGGCAACCAGGGAATTCACGAAACCGACCTTTGCATGTGGGGATTGAACGTTGGACTTCCTACAAAAATCACATCGATGGGCGGTAAATTCCTGTTTAACGATGCCAAGGAAACTCCCGAAGTGCTCACTTCCATTTATCATTATCCCGAAGAGGACAAAATTATTCAGTTCGAAGTTCGTCCTTGGTGCACAAATACAGAAGAAGGAGTTACCGTAGGTAACATTTTCTATGGCGAAAAAGGGATTTTAGTGGTTGACGGCTACGATAAATACCAGTTTTACATGGGTCAGAAACGCGAAAAAGACAAAGGCGGTGACGACGGTTCGATTGCCCAATCGGAAATGGCCCGCGGTGATGGCGGTACCGACGGACACTTTAAAAACTGGATTCAGGCTGTTCGTGCCCACGACAAAACCCTTCTGAATGGCCCGGTTGAAACTGCGCATCTTGCATCAGGTCTGGCTCACCTTGGAAACATTGCTTACCGGATGGGAAGGGTATTAACATTCGATCCGGCTTCGGAAAGATTTGTAAACGACCCGGATGCCGACAAATTGCTGACACGCAATTACAGGGCTCCTTACATCGTTCCTGATATTGTTTAAAAACTTTAACCTGAAATATTAAAATGCTCCGGAAACGGGGCATTTTTAATTTGCAGATGAATCATTCGATATAAATATTAAAAGTTTGGTTTTTTTACTTTTGGTGAAAATATAAAAGATTTTCAGAAAAAAACCAAATAAAATTTCAGTATGAAAGTAAAAACATTAATCACAATCCTTTTTATAGTGCTCTGTTTTAGTGGCTTTTCGCAGAATCTGCCGGGAGTAGTCATGAAAACTTCTCTGGGAAATATTACGTGCGAAATCGACACGGTTCATGCACCTGTAACTGCACATAACTTTTTAAATCACATTAAATTAAATACTTACAGCGATGCCGTTTTTTACCGGGTTGTGAGAATGGATAATCAGCCCGTGAGCAAAGTTAAGATTGAAGTAATTCAGGGAGGATTGTACGCTGACGAAAATATTGACAGGCAACCCACAATTCCACACGAAACAACAAAAGTCACCGGTTTAAAACATCTGGACGGAACAATATCAATGGCGAGGAACACTCCCGGAACAGCGTCAACCGAGTTTTTTATATGTGTTGGCGACCAGCCTGAATTGGATTTTGGAGGCAGAAGAAATGGCGATGGCCAAGGATTTGCTGCATTCGGAAAAGTTATTGAAGGAATGGATGTGGTTCGTAAAATACAACTTCAAAAGGATACAAGTCAGTATTTGGTTGAACCGGTAAAAATCCTGAAAATGGAAATTACAGGGAAATAAACAAGTTCGTTTTTCGGATTAATTTCTTCATTGAAATTTGTAACATTTCAAGGTTCATATATCTAAATGTGTAAGAAATGAAAAAATGAGCAAAGAAGAAAAATTCAGGCAAGTCATTGATGAGAATGATAACCGGATTAAGTCGGTTTGCAGGTATTATTCGAAAAATCAGGAGAAACAAAAAGATATTTACCAGGAAATACTTATAAATATCTGGAAGGGTCTTGATTCATTTCGCGGGGATGCGCAACCCGGGACATGGATTTACAGAATAGCTACCAATACCGCTATTGGAATTGTTTTGAAAGAACAAAAACGGTTAAATCTTGAGGTTGTTCTAGAAGAAAAAAATCTAAAATATTTTTCCGGGGCACCTGAAATTCAGGATTTGACTGAAAAGGAAAACCTGCTCACTGATCTTGAAAATCAGATAAATCAGCTTTCGGTTATCGATAAAATCCTGATTTCGCTTTTGCTCGAAGATCTTTCTTATCGCGAAATTGCTGAAATTGTGGGGATTACAGAACCTAACGTAAGGGTAAAAATTCATCGCATAAAAAGCATGTTGCGCGAAAAAATGAACAATGATTAAAAAAACAAAAAGCCATGAAAACATTTAATAATAATTCGCAGGAGGATAAAAGTACTACCAATCCTGAAAGAAATCTGGATTCCCTTATTAGTGAGTTAAGAGAAAAGGATGAAAAAGCCCGGAAATTTTTTCGTAATTTTTCAATTATGATGACAATTCTGTTTTTTTTCTATTTCGGATTGCTGATTATCAATCCTGATAAGGAATTAACGATTAACCAACGTATTTCAGGAATTTGCTATGTTGTTGCTTTTATCTTTGGTGCTGTAATGTTCAGGAATGAATATAAGAAGTTAAGTGCAAAAGATTACAGCCGGCCTTTGTTAATCATGTTAAAAGAACAAACAGAAAAATTCAGGTTTTTCAGCATAAGATTTTTTAAGATACTGCTTATTCCGGTAATATTAAATATAGGCCTTAGTATTGCCCCTCCCCGGTATATTCCAACTGACTGGCCGCAAATGAAAAGAATTCTGTTCCTTCAGGTTGTTTTCTGGACAGTTATGATAATAACCATGTTAATCAGTTATTTGGTAGCCAGCAAAAAGAATAAACCTTACCTGGATTCCTTAAACGGAATTATTAATGAATTGGAAAGGCAGTCGTAATTAAAAACTCAGAATTTGATTGAAGCAATGTCTTTCCCCTCCTGTCCGAGGCACGAGGAAAAGGGGTGGCTGAGTTCCATTGAAAATCCATTTTTTACAGAAAGTTTCTGGAACGAAGCCGGGGTGGTATTAAATCAGTACACCGGAAACTCCGAAACCCTGAGCGTCGTGCAACCATACGGAATCAGCACAATATCTACCTCTTCCTCCATTTTTCGCGGTGGCCACGACTGAACGGGCAGTTTTCCTGCCGAGTTTCTTTCGATTTGCCAGAAAGGTACCTGCCTGCCTTTTGCTTTCACCGTGATGGGTGCGTTTGCAAGATTCCACGGATTGTCCGTTATGTTTTCGGCTACTTCAACTTTCAGGTCTGAATTTTTTGGAAGGTCTTTTGAAATGGCATAATTCCAGGTGGTTTTCGGATAAACTTCCCAGTAAGAATCGGGGTATTTTTTTGATTTCACCTCGCGCCAGTCTTCTTCAATCCGCAAAGCATACACCAGCGGCCCGCGTTCGATGCCCAGCGAGTTTTCGTACCAGCGGCTGTAGCGGAATTCCATTGGGAGTTCAAGCTCTGCCAAATCGCCGTTTTTCCATTCGCGGTCAATAATCACGATGTTTTTTGTTGTGTCAATTGGTACAACTGTTCCATTTACTTTCAGCGACGGTTTTTTACACCACTCCGGAATCCGCAGGTGCAGCGGGAATTTCACGCTTTTTGCAGTTTTTATTCTGAACGCGATTTGTTCTTTAAACGGGTAACCTGTGGTTTCGGTAATAGTAACAGTTTCGCCGCTACCCACTTTGGCAGTCACTTCAGAAGGTCCGTAAACCAGTGCTGCCAATCCATTGCCGGACGTGGCATACCAAAGGTTTTGCACAAATTTGGGCCAGCCCTGATGCATGTTGGTCAGACAGCAAGGGTAGCCGGTGGTGGTTCCATAAACCAGATGACCGTTGTGGTCATTCATAAAATTACGTTCGGCTTCGGTAAT
>DATITY010000408.1:0-5583 GCA_035467235.1 Draconibacterium sp.
TGTAATAACAAATGAATGATAACCCACAACTTTTTGTTTGTCACCATAAGGCGTGTCTCCCGAATTCATGTATTTAACATGCTGAATTTCAATTCCCGGTGTTTCAGACGTAATGCAAAGCAGGGTAAGTATCGAACTCCAGCCGCAGCAACTGGTGGCCAATCCGGGAATATTTTTCTCTGCATTTCCGTTAATTACGCCGGCAAAAAGGGATGGTGAATTTGATGCAATTGCTTCTCCTGTAGCTTTGTCGGTTTTTACCGCATTGGCATAATTGGGATAGTGCGAAAAGTCGGAACTGATAACAAAGAGGTTGTCGCCGGTGAAGTACGGTTTCAATTCTGTTGCTATTTTTTTGCAGGTAGCAGCATTTTGGGTGCTGATAATTATGGGTACAATTTTAAAATTCTTTTTTAACTGGTACTGTAAAAACGGGAGTTGCACCTCGATGCTGTGCTCGCGATCGTGTGCAGCGGGATTAAACTTGAAAAGTTTATTGTTTTCAAGGAATTTGTTCGCCAGTTCCAGATCAACTTCAACAATCCCCAGCGGTGTGCGATAGTTGCCCCGGTTGTATATTGAAGCCCCGTTCATCATGATGTGGTGGCTGGAGCCAATGACGAAAATCCGCGAATATTCCTTATCAGGGTCAAGTCGTGCGAAAGCAGAGGCGGCTACTTCACCCGAAAAAACATACCCTGCATGAGGAACGATTATCGCCCTGATATTTTCATCTGTGGTTTTATTTTCCACCACATCGAAAAAGGAAGCCAACTGTTTTTGTAATTCAGTTTTGTTTGAAGGATAAAAAGTGCCTGCAACAACAGGTTCACGTACAATGTTTTGTTGTTTTTGCTGTCCGGCACAGTTGATAAACATCAGTACAAAAAAAACAGTGTATTTCAATACCGAAGTTTTCATAACTCACATGGTGATTTGAAGTCTGAAAATTACCAAATATTGCGGAAAAATAAGATGCTGTAAAAAAGATTTCCGGCAGGATTTTATAAAATCAGCAAATTGAATGTTTTTAATGCATTTAATTATTTTCCTGTAATTTCCAGCACAATAATTTCGGATCGGCTGCTGGTGCGGATGGGCGGGCCCCAGGTGCCAAAACCGGAAGAGACATAAAAATGCGTGTTGTTGATTTTACCATACCCCCGGCTGATTTCGTAAACTGCTTTTGTAATGTAATTAAATGGCCACATTTGTCCATGGTGTGTATGTCCCGAGACCTGTAAGTCGATGTTGTGTGATGCCACATCTGCAAGTTTATAGGGTTGGTGGTCGAGCATGAAAACCGGTTTTTCGGAATCTACACCCACAAGCAGTTTTTCAATTGATTTCCGGGGCTTTCCATTCATTCTCTCGCCGGTAATATCCTCACGGCCAACAATGGTAATTCCATTGGGAAGTTTAACTGTACTGTCGCGAAGTACTGTAATATGGTGGTTTTCGAGATATTTCTGTGCGGCATTTGCATTTCCAAAAAACTCATGGTTTCCAAGAATGGCAAAAACACCCTGTTTGGCGCGTAAATTTTTTAACAGATCGCCCATGTTGTTTTTTATAACAGGCCCGAGGTCTTCGTCAAAAACATCACCCGCAAGTAAAACCAAATCAGCATTTTGCCGGTTCACCATTTCCACCAGCCTTTTGAGCCTCCCGTTGGAAATCATCATTCCCAGGTGAATATCCGAAACCAAAACTACGTTTTGAATTCCATTGGGAACAGGTTTGCTGATTTGAACAGCCTGTTTTCGTACAACCGGATTTTTTGCGCTCAGGTAACCTGCAATGAGTATAATTGCAGAAATTGAATACACAAGTAAAATGGCAGTTTTCCCCTTGCCGCTCATCCAGTTAAACCTTAAAAAATCGGTAATATTAAAGAGGCCGTTTATTCCCCTGAAAATATCAATAAGTAAAAATATTAAAGTGAGATAAACCATTGCCCCCATCCAAAAAGAGCCTGTTTTTATCATGGGTTCAGCTAACCAAAAAGGGCCTGCACGCTCAGCAAAACGACCGATTACATATGAAAATGCGACCAGCCAGAACAGTGCGGCAGCAATCCACCAGGCTCCGTTTCCCTGTGGAAAGATGGCACGTGTACGCGAAAAAATATAAAGGTTGACCAACAGGTTAATTGTGATTACAATCGCCAGAAATACTATCATTGTTTTATTCTCTTTCATTAATTGTTTGTTTACCATTTAAACCAAAAATTGCAACAAAAGTTTAATGATATCCATCCCATTTGGGATTAACGTCATAAAAGGAAGGAGAGATGGATGGAAAAGCCGGGTATCAAGGCT
This sequence comes from Draconibacterium sp., assembly GCA_035467235.1. Taxonomy (GTDB): domain Bacteria; phylum Bacteroidota; class Bacteroidia; order Bacteroidales; family Prolixibacteraceae; genus Draconibacterium. The sequence continues at coordinate 2,322 of DATITY010000408.1, forward strand.
AAAAGAAAAAATAAGTTTTGACTTTCAAGATTTGAACAAACAGTATTTTGCTACACTTCCAGCGTTTTAATTTTTTCTTTCAACGCGATAAAATCCACGGGTTTTGTCAGGAAATCATCAGCGCCCAGTTCCATGGCCCGTTTGTAATTTTCCGAATCACCGTAAGCGGTTATCATCATTACAACGGGCGGGGGAGTATGAATTTTTTGCTTAATCCTGCCGAGCAGTTCCAATCCGCTCATTCCAGGCATGTTAATATCCGAGAGAATCAGAACCGCTTCGTGAATGTATTTTTCAATGCGGTGTAAGGCTTCTTCTCCTGAAAATGCAAATTCAAATTCCATTATTTTATCCCTGATTTCTTTCCTGAACCGCTGCTCGAAAAGTGTTTGTATATCTCTTTCGTCATCAACAACTAAAATTTTCATATTATGTGATTTTATTATTATCCTATATGGGCAGAACTATTGTAAACGTAACACCTTCACCGGGTTTGTTGTCCACTTTCAGTTCGCCGCCATGCGCTTTGGTAACAATTTCGTAACTCATGCTCAATCCCAATCCGGTTCCTTTTCCGGTTGGCTTTGTAGTGAAGAATGGCTGAAAGATTTTGTCCATCGCCGTTGGTGGAATTCCGTTGCCATTATCTGTAACCGAAATCAGAACGGCCCCCCTCTGTCCCCCGTCTGCTGACTGAGGGATGAATGAAGTCTTCACTGTTACTGTCGGTTCGTAGAACTCCCCTTCAGGTTTTTGAGCTTTTTTCTTTTCATTCACTGCATAAAATGCGTTTGTAATTAAATTCAGGATCACCCGGCCAAGATCCTGCGGAATTACACTGATTTTCACAAGTGTTTCATCAAAATCGGTTTTCATGGTTGCGTTGAACGATTTATCCTTTGCCCTTAAACCATGGTATGCAAGGCGTAAATATTCATCGGCAAGGGCATTAATATCTGTAAGTTCTTTTTTACCTGTTGAGGTGCGCGAATGTTGCAACATTGCTTTAACAATGGCTTCAGCCCGTTTGCCGTGGTGGTTGATTTTTTCGAGGTTTTGTCTGATATCATCCGCAATTTCCGCTGCCAGTTTTAGTTTCTCTTGACCTGACTGCAAACTACCTGTTGAATACTGCCTGCTTCCTTCAACCAGCTCTTCTTTCATCTCCGCAATTAACTCATTGTTTATTTCCGAAAAATTATTGACAAAATTCAGCGGATTTTGAATTTCGTGGGCAATACCTGCGGTAAGTTCCCCCAAAGAAGCCATTTTTTCGGATTGGATGAGTTGGGTCTGGGTGGCTTTAAGTTCCTCAAGTGTGTGCTCCAATTCCTCTTTTTGTTGCGTAAGTTCAGCTGTACGTTCGGCAACCAGTCCTTCAAGTTCAACCTTTCGTATGGCAATAGCCCTGTTGATTTCATCTTCTTTTTGTCTTTTTATCCGTTCTTTTTCTGCCGCCTTGTTCTGCCTGTTCTGGCTAAAAAGGATGGCCACCAGCCAGATAACCGACAGCATAAAGGCAGTATCAAAATAATTGTTCCAACGGTTATAAAAATCTTTTGAGATTACTTCGGTTAAATCTTTTAAAACCGACACGGCAACATATGGTGCAAAGGCCAGTAAAAACATGCGGAGCGGCCGCATTTCCTTCTGTTGGAAGGCAAAAAGAAGGAGTGAAATCAGAAAGATATGCCATATCCAACGGGTGGATCCCTGACCAGAAAGAAGAAATCCGCCTAAAAACAGAAATATGGAGAAATAACGGGCATAGCTAAACCATTTTACCCATTGCTGATTGTCGTTTATTTTCGAAAAACTGATTAAACGTTGCAATAACAGCAGGCTAAACAAAAAAGGAGCGATCGACGGTTGCATAGCTATTAATTTTTTCCCAAATTAAAATTACTGGTTTTGAAGCGCTTCTTCCTGTGTTGGAAAAATTTTGAACAAATTCGAGAATCCGGATATTCTGAAAATTTCCTGAATGGCAGGTTGCATTTCGCACAGGAAAAGTTTACCGTTTATTGCTTTTGCTTTTTTCTGTGCAACCAGAAATACCCGCAAGCCGGAACTACTGATATAATTCATTCCGCTGCAATTGAAAATCAAATTCTGCTCACCGTTGTCAAACATATGGTTGACCTCTTTTTCCAAATCGCCGGAGTGAACAGTGTCAATTCTTCCTTTAATTTTAATAATTGAAAAATTTCCAATTTTATCTTTTTTAATGTTCATCGTATATACTTTTTGTTAATGTCAAAATATTCTCATTTTTAATTCGTGCGTAGTCCATTTTATCCATGATCTGCGATATCAAAAAAATTCCCAGTCCACCAACAGGCCTTTCCTCTGCAGGCAAAGTAATATCGGGTCGTTCCTGTGCCAAAGGATTGAATGGCGCGCCATCATCAGTAATTTTAATGGTGAGCAGGCTGTTGGTAAGCGATATTGAAATCCCGATTTCGTGTCTGCCGTTGTTGGCAAAGGCGTAAAAAATAATGTTGGAAACCGCTTCTTCGATCACCAGGTTCATATTCATAGCCATCGCAGGCGGCAATTTCCATTCATCGGCCAGGTCATCAATTTTTTCAGCTAATGATGACAGTTCCCTTATCTGGTTTTCGATAACGAATTGTTTAATTTTGTCGTTTCCCATTTTTCAAGAAACTTTTAATGGTTTTAAACTGAATTGATGTTCCCAACAATTTTCGCAGCCAGTTGTAATACAGGGCAATATATAAAAATGTACTCATCAGCCACATTATTCCCAGGTTAAAAACATAGGTGTCAACCGGTAAACCAAACAGGTTTTTTTGTGAAGCCAGAAAATGAGCCCGTCCGTTTGAAAAATCGGGATCTTTGTATATGGGAGCTATTTTTTGCATATAACCGTAAGGTGTTTCGCGGTAAAATTCTTTTGCTTCAGAGTTGAGCACCAGCACTTCAAGTGATTTGTTATGATATTTCATTTTCTGATCGAAGAGAAACTGATCACCTTTTTCCTTATTTAACCGATTGATCAACTGGTCTTTCTCCGATTTTACCTTGAGATAACGATTATTATAAAATACCTGCAGTTGTTTCAGGTGTATTTTTGCAAGTTCAGCAATTTCGGAATTGAATTTTCCGGGTATCAGGTTTTCTGTAAACTGAAATTCAGCCAGAACCTTTTCAGCATCCAGTTTCTCGATTTCATTTTTAATGATTATCAGTTTTCGTGAAATTTCTTCTGCAGGTTTGTTTAGTCTTATCCATCCATCAA
>DATITY010000409.1:0-20855 GCA_035467235.1 Draconibacterium sp.
TTCCTGCGGTTATCAAAACTGCAATTAGTATTATGATTATTGTTTTCATGGTTTTACTTTTTATTTTTTAATGATTTTGAACGATTTAACTAAATTGTTGTCTTTGACCAGATTCAAGATATAAGTTGAAGGTGGAAGATGCTCCATCTCAATACTTGTTTTTGGCTCGGTAATTCTGACATGTTGCAGGAGTTTCCCCTGAATGTCGGAAACAAGGTATTCCATTTTCCCGCTGCTAAAATTTTCAACTTCCAAAGTCAATATATCGGTCGTTGGGTTTGGATAGACCTGTACATTAAGATTAATCCCTTTAATGTTTGTAATCTCAGGCAGTACTGAAATATGATATGAATGCTGCACTCCCTCTGACAACGCTCCTTTCGACCCAGTTTGGGTTTGGTAAAAAACCTGCCCTACCGAATAGCTCACAGAACCTCCGCTACCTGAAACATTGCCTCCAGTTGCAGGAATTGCTTCCTGTGCCTGCAAATCAGATAGCGCCATGATTAATATGAATAAGATACTATATTTTAAATGTAAGGATTTCATGTTTTCAATTGTTTAAAATTTTCAATTTCAATTTCTTATATACAATTGACTATCAGTTAATGTACTTGAAAAATTATATGTTTTGTAAAATTCTGAATTTTTGTTTAGTGTAAAGAAAGAACTTTCATGGATGACAATTGATAGCCAATTGGTTTTAGACTTTCAAAGTAACTGTGTTATAATTTTCTTAAATTATTTTCAAATACAAATTTTGCCAATTGCCTCCCCATTTTTTCTCCTTCAACAATATCATTCCGGAAATGATAACCTATATAAATTCTTGAAGTTGCGCATTCGGTTGCAAACTGCGAAAAATCTGTAAAATTTCTTTGCACACCTTTTAAAGAATAGCTCCCGATTGTAAACGGTATATTATCTTTTTTAAAGTACAATTTCAATATTTCGGCACCGGCACCTCCCATTTCAGAATGTGTTGAAGGATAGGTGGGAGTTGGAGGTGTTGCCCGTGCAGCCTGGAGAATGCTCCAGTTGGGATCGCCAATTGTATTATCATTGCCGTCATTTTCGCCATTACTAATTGCGGTAACTGGTCTCCAAAAATTATAATGATATTTTCCTTCGAAAGAACTAAGACATGCATCAAACTGGGCTATATGAATAAGTGCCATTAACCTGGCTGTTTCCCATCCGTCCAGCTTTTCCTGAACAGCCATAATTCTTGCTATCCGGTTTACCGAGTTTGACACATTATCAAGAAAAAATACACCCATTTCTGCCTGTTCCTGGGTTCTTTCAGTACTTGAATTACCTCCCAGACTTTTCACTTCATTGTAATCAGCCAAATATGCAGCCGAATTAAGTGAGTACGGTTGTTTTGCCCGAAACTGATTGCTGTATTCGATACCAAATGGTCTGAAAATACCCATGTTTGGAGCATAAGCTGAATTATCAGGCCAAACATTATTGGCGACATTGTACGGTGCAGGTGATTGATACTGACCTGGTACTGTTCCCTGCGGATAAGTATGGAATTTGAGCGGGGGATCACTTTGCCTGTCAGCCAATACTGCAAGGGCTGCATCTTTTCCAATTTTAATTCCCCGGGCTTTAAATTCTGAATCTTCTATTTCAGCCAAACTTGAAGTCAAAAGTGTTCCTGCATTTGCTGCCGAAGCCGGGACCAAAGCGACCAGTGCATCGTGTGCCGCTTGTGCTACTGCCGCATCGGCAATGGAATTGATATTATTTTTCGAAATATCCTTGTAATAGGCCCCCTGATTGTTTAATGCATAAGTTTCATAATCGGGAACCACATTGTTCAAAGCATCATGCACTGCAAGAGTTACCATCGCATAAATCCGGGCCTCCGGAGCAGGCGGCATTTTGTTGTCAATGGTTTGGCTCAACAATTCGTTCCACGCTAATACCATGGAATTGTCATACGATTTTATCATGCCATTATTGGCTTTTTTGAGTTCGTCTAATTCAGGAACCTGATCCAGATCATTGTTTTCGCAGGCAATCATTGCTGCACACACTAATAAAGTGCTACCAAAAAGTTTTAAATTTTTTTTCATGACTGTAATTTTTAAGTTTAACAGAAAAATTAAATAACATTTATTTGTATCCGAATGATATCGAATTTTTTCACTTTGCTACCATTCAAACTGCCAGGGGTACTGATTTGCTTTGAATTTTACTTTAACTTGTTTGCCGCTGGCATCTACAAAATCACCGGATATAAAATATTCCGAAGAATTATGGGTTACCTCAAGTTTGCCTGATTTTAAAGCAATTTGATTTTTCATGTAATTTGAGTCTTCGTCGTAAGTAAAAGTAAATGGTGTATCCGTGGCAATATGATAATAACCGATTAAAAGTGAATCATTCGGAAATCCGGTAAATGGAATATTTCTTAAAGCACCGAGTCCATAACCCATCGAATGAATGCCATCACTTGGGGCAACTTGATATGTATTTGCCTGAAATTGGTTCAAACCGCCAAATTGAAATTGCAGAAACACTGCATTCGATTTCCAATGTTGATTAATTAAGGCTGATAATTCATCATTAAAATTATTTCCATAATTGTATTCATACCAGTAATAATCTCTTCTGGCTATCACCTGAACCGTTTGAATAGCAAAACCATTATAAGTGGAAGGAGAAAAAATATAGTAATATCCATCGTCAAGTTTATAATATTTTCCATCTTTTTCAATGTAATTCCCTGGCATTTCTGTTACAGTAAAGTCATTTTCCTTACTTTCTAACTGATTATCTACCCCAATTGACATTTTATCGTTGAAATTACAACTCACCTTTTCGCCGGTTTCTGTTTCACCCTCAAATTTAACAAGGTACAATTCGCCTGATTTTTTAATTTGAAGAGTACCTGTCTTTATCCTGATTTGACTATTCAGGTAGTCTATATATTCTTTACCAACCAGGTTTGGATCAAACGACCTGTCCCCGTATAAAAAAGCTACTGCTATCTTATCAACTGCATAACTCTGATCCATAGCTTTATAATAGGGTACGATATTAGCCAACATTTCTACAGTCAATACTTCATCTATAGGACCATTTTTCTGTTCAGTAAAAAATTTGAAATTTATCGAATATGAGAGGTCAAAGAATCCAGCACCACCACCTGGATAAGCTACAGCTCCGGGATAGAATTTTTCCAGTTTTAATTGATAACAATAGTAATTTCGTCCACCAGTTTCAAAATTCTCACTTACCAGATTTGTTAAAAAACCTGCAAGTGGCTTTATGTTTTCTCCAAATTTTAAGGAATCAATTAGATTTGGAGAATCCATAACTTCTGATTCTTGCGATTGTTTAATATCATCCTCTTCGGGAATTGTTTCGTGGCATGCCAGTAATCCCAAAAATATAGCTAATGCGAAATACTTAAATTTGAATAATTTTTTCATTTTTCATTTTTATTTACTCAATTGATTCAATTTAACGAACCTACTGTTGAAAGTAGTTACCAGTAACCTTCTTTTTGGTTCCGAATAAATATCCGTGCCTTCAGAAATGATCTCAATGCTCTTCACATAACGGCTCTTGAAAATTGACCGTAAGTAGAAATTAAATCAGTAATCTTTTTTTTCATGATTGTTATATTTGTGATTTATATAATAAAAATAAAGAATCTTAATATCTTATATTTTTGCAGATGCCATAAGTTCTTTTTTAGTGGACGAAAAATACAATTGCGTCGACGGACTAAATTATGGTTAGCAACAGGTTACATGGACATCTTTAGTCATTATTAATGAAAGTTCTTGCATATCAATTAAAATAAGAATAGTCAGAATCGGTATATCTTTTATTGATATATGGTTTAATATTAATCAGGCTTTTCATTCATTTTAAACATATCTCACGCATAATAATAACTGAATTTGAACTAAATTTTTCCGAATAAACAATAAAATCTGCCTGGTTTTGTGGAAGAGGTAACTCCGGTAATAAGACTTTAGGTTTTTTTTTATCGATTTGATAAAATGAACTAATGTAATATAAGCTGGTATTTCACTGAATTAGTTGTAAGTATAGAAAGTCATCTTACAAAAATAAAAAAAGGGAAGCAATGTAAAATTACTTCCCTATATAATATGTAGCGAGAGCCGGGCATGATCCGGCGACCTCATGATTATGAATCATGCGCTCTAACCAGCTGAGCTACCTCGCCATTATTTCAAATTTTGAGGGTGCAAATATAGTATTTATTTTTATTTCACTTTATTTTTTCCTTAAAAATTGGCTTCAGTTAAAATATGTATTATTTTGTGAGTTGTAAGTTACATTCAGAATATATATATTGGCGCAAAATCGAATAAATGACTGACAAAACAAAAATACAACTTGAGTACGTCTTGAATTGTTCGCCGAAGGTATTGTTTAGCTGGTTGAGCACTGCATCGGGCCTTAATGAATGGTTTGCCGATGATGTAAAGATAAAAGGGAAAAAATTCACTTTTATTTGGGAAGGTTCGGAACGAACGGCCGAAATGACTTTACACAAGGAAAACAAGCTTGTCCGGTTTTCATGGCTTGATGAAGAGGATAGTTATTTCGAATTTAGAATTACACAGGACGAATTAACAGGAGATGTTTCGTTAATTATTATCGATTTTGCCGAGGATAATGATTTTGCAGAATCAAAAGGTTTGTGGGACACCCAGATTGCCGATCTTAAGCATATGCTGGGTTCTTAATGCAGATATTCATGTATTGAGTTCGTTCATTCGTCTTTATTTCATCAATTCTTAGGTTTCTTAACCTTTTTTTTCAACACTAATTCCTAAAATAACTTAGTTTTGCACATGTTTGCTTATCTAAAACATTAGCATGAAGCGGTTGCACGTGTACGTTATAAAATCTTTTCTGGGGCCATTTTTTATGACCTTCTTTATTGTTGTATTTGTGCTCCTGATGCAATTCTTATGGAGATATGTTGGCGATTTAGTTGGCAAAGGTTTGGATTTAAAGGTGTTGGGAGAAATGCTTTTTTATGCTTCTTTTGGTGTTTTACCTTATGCCTTTCCCCTGGCAATGCTGTTGGCATCTATAATGACTTTTGGCGCACTGGGCGAAAACTACGAACTGGTTGCTATGAAATCGGCTGGAATTTCATTGTTCAGAATAATGCGTCCTCTCATTGTTATTGCAATATTTATTGCTCTTATGGCATTTTATTTTTCGAACAATATTTTACCAAAAACCAACCTGAAATTTACAACTTTGATGGTGAGTGTGAAACAGCAACGACCGGAACTGGTTCTGCAGGAAGGAGTTTTTACCAATGAAATTGATGGATACAATATAAAAGTAGGACGCAGAGATAAAAAAACCAATTTATTGTACGATTTGCTTATTTACGATCATACTCAAAACAAATCGAACGAAAGTGTTACTGTGGCCGACTCTGGCTATCTGAAAATTACAGAGGATAAGAAATACATGGTGCTTACCTTGTATAATGGCATTAATTATTCTGAAGAACATCCAAAAGACAGAAGTGATATAAGCAAACGACCATTCAGACGCGACAAATTTGATGAGCAAACCATAAGGGTTAAAGTGAATAATTTTGATTTTAACCGGCGCGATGAGGGTATTTATAAAAACATGTATCGAATGTTAAACATTAAACAGCTTAACCTGTTTACAGATTCATTAAATGAAAAATATTACGATCAGGTTCGCAATTATTTGCTTCAGATCGAAATTAATCAAACTATCTCACTCCATGTTTATAATTATACCACACCGTACGACTCAGTAAAACAAAGATCTGCAGCTGCTCCTGATTCAATCTTTAACTTTGACTCCTGTTTTAATGGTTTAGATAAGTGGGTGAAAGCTGAAATTGCAATGTTGGCGCTTGACAGAGCAAGAAATAACATGCAGAATCTGAATTTATACCAGGGGCAGATAACCGAACGGAAAAGGAATATAAATAAATACGAAATGGAAAGACACCGGAAATTTACGCTCTCAATGGCCGTTTTTATATTCTTTTTCATTGGTGCCCCGCTTGGTGCCATCATTAGAAAAGGTGGTTTGGGAATGCCTGTTGTAGTTTCTATACTGCTTTTTATTGCCTATTACATTGTGTCGATGACAGGCGAAAAATCGGCACGCGAAGATGTTTGGCAAATGATTACAGGAATGTGGTTCTCGACTTTCATATTTATCCCGATTGGGGCCTGGTTATCGTACATGGCGATTACCGATTCTGCGGTTATGTCGGCAGAGACCTATACTAAGTTATTAAGTAAAATAGGACTTATTGGATGGATTAAAAAGTATGGGAAGAAGAAATAAACAAATTTCTTTAATTCCCGAAAATTATTGGATTTTTGAGAAACGCCTGTTTTTTATAACGGTTTTGTAAATTTTTGAATCAATAAAAAATGAAAATTCTCCAGGTTACAAATAAGGTTCCTTACCCAACCAAAGATGGAGGTGCAATTGCCTGTATGAATCTGGCACGTGGATTCTCTCTTTTAGGACACAAGGTTACAATTCTGGCCATGAACACAGTAAAACATCACATTTCATTGACCGAAATTCCAGAATCGATAAAAGAATTGGCTGAATTCATACTGGTAAATGTTCCTGCCAGAATTTCTCCGGTTAGTGCGCTGATAAATCTGGTATTTTCAAAAAAGCCTTACAATGCAACACGATTTATCTCCGAAACATTTGCAGCAGAACTAAAAAAAGTTTTACAGGAAAATGATTTCGATGTAATACAGTTGGAAGGACTGTATGTTTGCCCTTATATTCCGGTAATCCGCGAAAATTCAAAAGCAAAAATTATTTACAGGGCACACAACATCGAACATGAAATCTGGAGCAGAACGGCAAAGATGGCTCACGGACTTGAACAATGGTATCTAAAAAACCTGTCGAAACGAATCAAACTTTTTGAGGTTCAAACCTTGAATAAGTACGATTTACTTGTACCTATTACCGGGCGCGACGGAGCAATTCTCGATAAACTTGGAAATAAAAAACCAAAACATGTTTCCCAAACCGGAATTGATTCATCGGTATTAATTCCAAATTCAAAAAATCTTAAACACCCGACTTTATTTCATATCGGTTCACTTGAGTGGTCGCCGAACCAGGAAGGCTTAATCTGGTTTTTCGAAAATTGCTGGGATGCTATTCGCGAAAAATATCCCGATTTACAGTTTTTTATTGCCGGAAGAAATGCCCCGGTGTGGTTTCAGAAAATGATGAATTTACCAAATGTTGTTTTTAAAGGTGAAGTTGCTGATGCGTACGAATTCATGAACTCGAAATCGATTATGGTTGTACCGCTTTTTTCGGGTAGTGGTATGCGAATTAAAATTATCGAAGGAATGGCACTCGGTAAACCAATTGTTACAACTGCAATAGGAACTGAGGGAATCTCAACCACATCGGGAGTAAATATTGTAATTACTGAAGATGCTGAGGGATTTGTACAGTCAATTTCAGATTTAATAGAAAACCAAGAATATTTCGATAAAATAGGCAAAAATGCCATTGAATATATCCATGAAAATTTTGATAATCTGTCATCTGCTGGAGCGCTGATCGAGTTTTACAAAAAAAACATCCAATGATTCCTGAATTCATTTTTTGGATACTTCTTTTCATTCTGTTTTACACTTACATTGGGTATGCACTTGTATTATTTATACTTCTGAAATTAAAAAAATTAATGTTTCCAAAGCAGGTTTTGAATATTGATTCATTGTACGAACCTGATGTTTGTTTGTTCGTAACAGCCTTTAATGAAAAAGACTATGTAAAACAAAAGGTGGAAAATTCATTTTCGCTTGATTACCCCAGGGAAAAAATTCAATATTTGTGGATTACCGATGGCTCGGATGATGGTACGCCCGATTTATTAAAAAAGTACGATTTGCTGGAGGTTCACCATTTACCCGAGCGTCGGGGTAAAATGCATGCCATGAACCGCGGAGTGAAATTTGTAAAAGCCCCGATTATTATTTTTTCAGATACAAATACTGTTCTTGGTAAATATTCGATACGCGAAATCGTGGCAAAATTCAGCAACGAAAAAACCGGTTGTGTTGCAGGCGAAAAACGAATTGTTGAGAAGGAGGCAGATGCCGCGGCAGGAGCTGGTGAGGGGTTGTACTGGAAAATGGAATCCTGGGTCAAGAAAATGGATGCTGAACTCAATTCGGCTGTTGGTGCTGTTGGTGAATTGTTTGCAATTCGCACCGAACTTTTCGAAGATGTTGAAACAGATACGCTTCTCGATGATTTTATGATTTCTCTTCGTATTGCCCAAAAAGGCTACCGTATTGCATACACACCCAACGCTTTTGCCGAAGAAACTGCTTCTTTAAATGTTGGCGAAGAATTGAAACGGAAAATCAGGATTGCCGCCGGCGGTATTCAAACTATTTTCAGGCTAAAAAGTTTGTTGAATCCTTTTCGTTACGGAATGCTTTCATGGCAATATTTTTCGCACAAAGTTTTGAGGTGGACATTGGCACCTGTTTCATTATTTTTAATTCTGCCTGTTAACCTGCTTATCGTTTGGCAACAGAAAAGTTGGTTCGAATTTGGGTTTTACACCGCAATGCTCTATGTTCAGCTTTTATGTTATTTGCTGGCTGCAGTTGGCTGGTACCTCGAAAACAAAAAACTGAATTTCAAATTACTTTTCGTCCCGTATTATTTTCTATTTATTAACTACACATCAATTCGTGGGATATTTCGTTATTTTAAAGGGAAGCAAACAGTATCCTGGGAAAAATCCAAACGGGCAGCTTAATTATATTAATCGATTATTTATTGTAATTTTGCCGCTGATCTAAAAAGGTTGAGTTTGATATGACAGATATTGTATTAAATACGATTCCGGAAGCAATTGCTGCAATTAAAAGGGGAGAATTGGTGATTGTGGTTGATGATGAGGACAGGGAGAACGAAGGAGATTTCATCGTTGCGTCTGATTTGGTTACGCCCGAAATTATCAACTTCATGACGATTCACGGCAGGGGATTAATTTGTGTGGCAATAACTGAAAAACGTTGTAAAGAGCTGGATCTTGAATTGATGGTTGGTAAAAATACTTCGTCGCACGAAACGCAGTTTACTGTCTCTGTTGATGCAATTCATCCGAACGTAACAACTGGTATTTCTGCATCAGATAGGGCAATAACGATTAAAATGCTTGTTGATCCAAAAACAAAACCCGAGCAATTGGGTCGTCCCGGGCACATTTTCCCTTTAAAAGCCAAGAACCGCGGTGTACTCCGCCGTAGTGGTCACACCGAAGCAGCAGTCGATTTGGCGCGGCTTGCAGGACTTAATCCGTCAGGTGTTTTGGTTGAAATTATGAATGACGACGGAAGTATGGCACGTCTTCCCGAGCTTTATGAAATTGGCAAAAAATTCGATTTAAAACTGATTGCCATTAAGGATTTAATTTCATACTTATTTCATCGCGAGAGCCTGGTTGAACGAGGTGATGAAGTGGTTTTACCGACACAGTACGGTGTATTCAGTGTTGTACCGTTTAAGCAAAAATCGAATGGCGTTGAGCATATTGCTTTAATAAAAGGAACATGGGAACCAAATGAACCAATTCTTACCCGGGTACATTCTTCGTGTATGACAGGCGATGTTTTTGGATCGATGCGCTGCGAATGTGGCGACCAATTGCATAAAGCAATGGAAATGATTGAGAATGAAGGCAAAGGGGTAATTGTTTATATGATGCAGGAGGGTAGGGGAATAGGATTGTTTAATAAAATTGCTGCCTATAAACTTCAGGATCAGGGTTTGGACACAGTTGAGGCAAACCTGCATCTTGGTTTTAATCCCGATGAACGCGATTATGGCGTTGGCGCCCAAATATTAAGTAATTTGGGTGTTACAAAAATGAAACTGATGACCAACAATCCGGTAAAAAGGGTAGGTTTGGAAGGTTACGGACTTGAGGTTACGCAGGTCATTCCGCTGGAAGTAGAACCCAACGAGCACAATCAGAAATACATGAGAACCAAACGCGACAGAATGGGGCATCATTTAAGCGATTTCAATTACGATTTATAAAATTCTGATAAGCATTATTTTTATTATTTTAACCCACTTTGTTTTTTTAGTTCCTCCTGTTTATATATTTGAGAAATAAATAGCAGGTATGAATTCAAAATTATCGTTAATCATTTTACTTTTCATTTTTTCTACTGTCTGCAATTCTCAGGATTGGCCTGACTGGCGCGGAGTGAACCGCGACGGAGTCTGGTCGGAAACCGGTATTGTTGAGAAGTTTGATTCAAAAAATTTGACTCAGGAATGGTCTGTTCCTGTTGGTTCAGGTTACTCCGGGCCAACGGTTGCAGGAGGGAAAGTTTATCTCACCGATTTAATTAAAAAACCGTCACAAACCGAAGGAGTTTTGTGTTTCGATGAAAAAACCGGAGAAAAAATATGGGAGTTTCGTTATCCATGCGAATACAGCGTTGGTTATCCTGCAGGACCGCGGGCATCGGTTGTGATTAACGACGGTAAAGCATATTCACTCGGAACAATGGGAAATCTGTTTTGCTTCAATGCCGAAAATGGAAAAATAATCTGGCAAAAAGATTTAAATAAAGAATACGAAATAAGAATGCCAACCTGGGGAATTTCTGCAACTCCTTTAGTCACAGGCGATAGAATCATTCTTCAAATTAGCGGAAGCAATAACGCTTGTGTAATTGCACTTGACAAAAATACAGGGAAGGAAATCTGGCGAAATCTGGAAGATATTGCGGCTTATTCAGCACCCGTTATTATTGAAAAAAATGGAAAGACGGTGGTTGTGGTTTGGACTGAAAATAGTGTTTCGGGATTAAACCCGAATACCGGAGAAATCTTTTGGCGAATTCCCTGGGACGTGGGTTCGGGAATGGGCATTGCAACGCCTGTTTTATACAAGGATCATATTTTTTTAAGCTGCTTTTACAGCGGTTCATTGCTTTTGAAACTTGGAGTTGATTATACATCAGCCAAAAAAGTATGGCAACGTTGCGGCGAAAGCGAACGCAAAACTGATGCATTGCATTGTGTCATGAATACCCCGGTAATTATCGACGATTTTATTTACGGAGTTGACAGTTACGGGGAGTTACGTTGTCTGGAATTTGCAACAGGAGACAGGGTTTGGGAAGACCTCACCGCAGTGAAAAAAGATCGGTGGGCAAACATTCATTTTATTCAAAATGGCAATAAAACCTGGATGTTTAATGAACATGGCGAATTGATTATTTCTGAGCTTTCACCCAAAGGATTTAAAGAAATCAGCCGGTCAAAAATAATTGAACCAACAAAGGAACAGTTGCCCCGCGGTGTTACCTGGTCGCATCCGGCATTTGCCAACAAACATGTTTTTATAAGAAACGACAGGGAGTTGCTTTGTGTTGATTTATCAGATAAACAAAGTTCAGAATAATAGTACCATAAGGAATTTTTTTGATACTCAATTGTTAAACACTTTATATTTTCAGTAAATTTAGAATCAATTTTAAATCATAAAATTATGGATGGAAAAACAAAAGCAATTGTTGCACACATTACCTGGATTGGCTGGCTTATTGCATTAATTGTTAATTCAAGCCAAAAGGATGAAATAACCAGTTTTTATATCAGACAATTACTTGGACTGTATTTGTTTGGGTTGGTTATAACGTTCATTCCTGTCATTAATATAATAGGCTGGATACTCGTTCTGGTATTTTGGATTATGAGCCTTATTAGTGCTGTTAACGGCGAAATGAAGGAATTGCCGGTTGTAGGAAAATATTTTCAGGATTGGTTTAAAGGAATTTAAATAACGAATATTAAGTATAAAAAAAAAGACAAGTATTACTTGTCTTTTTTTTTATACTTATCATTTCATGAAATCCTTATTTCGGTCCCTTATCACCTTTATCGCTGTCACGATATTTTCTTATCATATTCATTCTGAACTCATTTTCAGCTTTATATAATTTCAGTACTTTTTTCGCAGGAATTACTTTTAACAATTTTTCGTTGTATCCCGACATAAGCGCACCCTCTTTGGCCATACTACCGGCAAAGTCGCGTGTAAGTTTAACTATCTCGCTTTCGGAAAGAGATTCTTCGGCTTCGCTGACCTTATTTTCAAGTTCACGGCGAGCTTTTTGGGCATCCCAGCGTTGTTGTTCCATTTCGTTATAAACAGGCCAGAATTTTTCGGCTTCAGCAGAAGTGAGGGCCAGTTGAGTGGTAAGAAATGCAACCTTTTCAGCCTTAATTTTTTCCCATCGGGCTTCGTGAGTCTGTTCCTGTGCAAAGACAGGATCGATTATGAAAAGCAAAAAGACTGTAAATGCAATAAATAATTTTCTTTTCATGATAATTTTTATTTAAAGAAATTCAAATTTTCAGTTCAAATTAATTACCGGTAGTTTCAGAATAAATTTCGTATTCCGTGCTGTTTGTGTTTAAATAATTTGCCATATCTTCATCACTGAGTTGAACTGTAACTTCAGGTTCGTCGAGCATCGCATAAAATGAATTTTCATCCATTCCTTCTACCAGACTTGTAAATATCATATCGTCACTATCTGTTTGAGTCGTGCTGTTGTTTGCCTGCTGGTTTGGTGTTAATTTTGTTAACGGCCAGTAAGCCAGCATGAAAATTAGTGCAAAACCCGCGGCCAAACTAAGTGCAGGTTTCAGAAACTGAATAATTCTGCTTTGGTTTTTGGTCACACCTGTCTTCTCCTCATCCAGCTTCATTTGGAGACGTGCAGAAAAATCCTCGAAATAATTTTCAGGAACCCGGAACGGATTTTCCTTCTTAATTTTCGATAATTCCGGTGCTATTTTTTCTAATTCATCCATCGCTGTCATTATTTTGTTGTTTTGACTACTTCTATTCAAAAAGGTTTAATCACAATTGGTTAATCTCTGCTTTTCAGGTACTCTTCTACTTTTTTTGCAGCATGATGATACGAGGCTTTCAACGCTCCAACCGATGTATCAAGAACCTGCGACATGTCTTCATATTTCATCTCTTCGTAATATTTCAGATTGAAAACAATTCGCTGTTTTTCGGGTAGTTTTAATATTGCTTCCTGCAATCTCATTTGAATTTCATCGCCTTCGAAATGAGCGTCGGAAACCAGGTTATTCATTAAAAATTCGCTGGTATCGTTCATCGGTATCAGGCTGCGTCTTTTGTTCGAATTAATAAAAGTAAGCGATTCGTTTGTGGCAATTCGGTACAGCCAGGTGTATAGACTCGATTCTTCACGAAATTTATCAATGCTTCTCCATACTTTAATAAATGTATTCTGAAGTACGTCGTCTGCATCATCATGATTCATCACAATCTTTCTGATATGCCAGTACAATCGTTCCTGGTATTTTTTTACCAACGAATGAAAAGCAAGATCTCTTGTTTTTTCATTCTTTAAGTTGGTAATCAAATCGATGTCGTTGCTATCCATCAGAAAAAATTTACATTAAGACATTGAATCTCCCTGAAGGTTTAATTTCAGGATAAAACGATTTGTTGTTTCTATAATTCAACAAAGTTAAGCAACTAAAATGATTCTTTTTGGATTTTATTGTCAGGGCGAATTACGAAATTGATATAAAAAGCCTATACAATTTGTAAATCAATTCCTGCGAAGTACATGGCTAAAATGATAATTCCTACTGCAATGCGATACCAGCCAAAAACTTTAAATCCGTGTTTAGTAAGAAAACCAATAAATAATTTTATGGCAAGCATTGCAACAATAAATGCCACAATATTTCCAATTGCCAGTATTTGAATATCAGGAATACTGAACCCAGCTTCTGATTGATAGATTTTTAGCAATTTATAACAAGAAGCAGCAAACATGGTTGGTACCGCCAAAAAGAATGAAAACTCAGCTGCCGCTTTTCGGGTAAGTTTTTGGGTGAGTCCTCCAATTATTGTTGCTGCCGAACGCGACACCCCGGGAATCATGGCAATTACCTGGAAAACCCCTATAATAAAAGAGCTTTTCAAATCCGGCTCACTTTCAGGATTTAATTCGTTTTTTTCAAAAATTTTGTCAACAAAAAGCAGGAAAATACCTCCAAGTAAAAGCATACAGGCAACTACTATAACATTTTCAAGTAGCATATCTATGTAATCGCTGGCTAAAAAGCCAATGATTGCCGCGGGCAAAAAAGCAAAAAAAAGCTTAATATAAAAATCAAATGATTTGACGAAACGTTTCCAATACAAAACCAAAACCGACACAATAGCACCAAATTGAATAATAACAGTATAGTTTTTTACAAACTGATTATCTGCAATTCCAAGCAACGATGATCCAATAATCATGTGCCCCGTTGACGATATGGGCAAAAACTCTGTAATTCCTTCGATTATGGCAAGGATAATAGATTGGATAATACTCATTTCAATATTTTATAAAATTAAAAACAACAATAGTACTTCATTTTCAGTTGGCCAATTTTGCTTTTGTCCAAATTGTTTCAGGGTTTTACAATTATGTAATATTCGTTAAAATGTTCAGTAGTTATGACTAAAAAGAATTATCATCTTTTAAAAAACCCTTATTAAAATTGACCAGGAAAAGTTTTTCGGTAGGGCGCGTAAAAGCAGTATAAAGCCAACGGTAAAATTCAATATCAAGCATATCATCGTTAACAAAACCATGATCTACATAAACCACTTTCCATTGGCCGCCCTGTGCTTTGTGGCAGGTAATTGCATAGGCAAATTTCACCTGTAGCGCATTAAAATATGGATTTTCTTTTACTTTCTTCCAACGTTCGCGTTTGTTCCTGATGTCGGCGTAATCTTCTGAAACCGATTCGAAAAGTAGCCTGTTTTGTTCATATGTAAACGACGCCGATTCAATACTCAATGTTTCCAGAAATATTTTACAGTCGAATTCAACATCATCGTAATCAATAAATCGAAGACAAACATTGGCGAAACGAAAATTATACAACTCTTCGAAACCATAAATTTTTATCACTTCGGCAATATCACCGTTCGCAATAAAATCGAGCATCACATCTTCTCCTGCCCAGAAATAATTGTTTTTCACCACCATCAGCAAATCACCCTTTTCTATTTCGTTTTCGCGATATAAAATAGAGCCTCGAATTCCCTTGTTGTACAAATTAGCCCTTTTGTTTGATCTGGTAACAATTGCAGTTTCAAAAATGCCATATTTTTGATATGAAGAGGTAATACTTTCAATTAACTCGGCACCCGAAATACTCTCGATATCGTCAAAATCTTTTAAGTTAACAGGAAAAAATCCTGATTCAGTGTTATCGTTTCCAATTCTGGTTCTAATTTGGGTAGCGTTACTTAAAATTCCCGAATTTTCTGCCTGACGGACTACATCGGTTAATTCGGCCATTTTCACGCCAAATCCATAATTTCCGAGTGAAACGGGTTCAAGAGCCGGACTTATATTTAAACCTACAGGTGGTAATTGAGCTGTGTCGCCAACCAGAACCAACCGGCAGTTTTCTCCCGAGTAAACATATTCAAGTAAATCATCGAGTAGTTTTCCGCTTCCAAAAACCGTGTTTTCACTCGTTTCATTTGAAATCATGGAGGCCTCATCAACAATAAAATAGGTGTTTTTGTAGAGGTTCTTGTCCAAAGCAAAATGACCAAATCCATCGGCAGTTGACTTTTGCCTGTATATTTTTTTATGAATAGTAAATGCTGCCATTTTTGTATAACCCGCCAAAACCTTTGCAGCCCTGCCGGTTGGTGCAAGTAAAACCGACCTGATTTTTAGTGCATTCAATGCCTGTGTTAACGAATATAGCATGGTTGTTTTTCCGGTTCCGGCGTATCCTTTTATTAACATTATCTGATCTGGTTCATCAGAAAAAATATAAGTGGCCAATATTTCAATCAGTTGCAGCTGACTCGCAGTTGGAGAAAAAGGTAGGTTTTGAGTTAATATGGTTTTTAAATGATTTTTAATCATACATCTAAAATAACTAAGTGTTTAGGAAAGTAATTTATATTTTTTTTTAATTTTGCAATCAATCGAAAAACAAACTATTTAAAATAATAAAAATGAAAACCGTATTACAAATTTCTCTTTTCATCGTTGCAGTTGTACTTGCTTTTTTTATTTACAAAAGTATTCAGGAACCAATTCAATTTGAAAAAGCCAAAAAAGCCCGTTACGATGCTGTAGTTGAAAGACTCAAAGATATAAGAAAAGCGGAGTTGGCTTACAAAGATGTTTACGGAAAATTTACAGGAAGCTGGGATACCTTAATCAATTTTGTGATGAACGAGTCAGTTATAAACGTGCGCAAAGTTGGTGAGTTAAATGATAGCATGGTTGAAGCCGGCATAACTGAAAAGAAAGCCATAGAAATGGGATTGATTGTTCGCGACAGTGTTCGGGTTCGCGCACTTGAAGCCATATTTGGCGAAGGTTATGATGCAAAAAGTTTAAAATATGTACCTGTTCCGGGCGAACCAACAGAGTTTCATCTTGGAGCTACTGTAATTGTTACTGGTTCAGGTATTGGTGTTCCGGTTTTTGAAGCTAAAGCGCACAACAACGTGATACTTCGAGGACTGAATCCACAATTAATTATTAACCTGAACGATCAACGCAGAACAAACGAAAAATATCCCGGGTTATTGGTAGGTTCACTTACTGAAACGACTAACAACGCAGGAAACTGGGAATAAATCAAATGTTTGACATTATCAAAGACGAATCGTTCGATATCGAAAATACAAAACAATATATATTATCCATTCAGGTTTGCCTGGATGGATTTTCTTTTTTAATTATTCACCCGTCAGAAAATAAAATCGTAGCATTTAAAAGCAATCCCTTGAAAATAAGCAGCGAAAACCTGCTCCTTCGGCGTTTAAAGGAGTGGCTTGAATCGGAAGCCTTGTTAAAAAATTCGTTTAAAATTGTTAGGGTGTTTATTTTTGCCGAAAGTTTCACATTAGTACCTGAAGAACTGTCTGAAATTGATTTGTTTGAGAACTTAACCTCTGTTTTGTTTCCGAATGATTCAAATTCTAATCTGGTTAAAAATAAAATCACAAATTTAAATGCTCAATTAATTTTCCCGGTTCCTAATGATTTGAGTGATGTTCTTCATCACAATTTTATTCATCAGGTTGAAATTATTCATCCGGTAACGAAATTTTTGCAGTCTCCGATTGAATCAAAAAGCAGGAACAGCGCAGTTATTATATCGTCCGGGAAATTCTTTTACCTGATTATATACAGGAATAAAAATTTACTACTTGCTAATAGTTTTCAGGCAGCGCACTCAAGCGATTTGGTTTATAATGTGCTGAATGCTTTTCAGCAACTGGAAATAGCGAGAATTGAAACCGATTTATATATTACCGATGCATTTATCCATAACACAAAACTTGAAGATACACTGAAGCCCTATTTTAATAATATCAACATACTGAAAACGGAAGGTTTAATATCATATTCTGAAATAGCTGATCAATCACTTCTACTTTACCTTACAATAATTTAGCTGTCGAATGAGAATTGTAGGCGGAATTTACAAAGGCAGAATTTTCAATCCGGGCAAAAACTTCAAAGCGCGGCCCACCACCGACATTTCAAAAGAAGGATTATTTAATATTCTTGAAAACCGTTACGATTTTTCTGATAAAACTGTTCTTGACCTATTTTCGGGTTCAGGAAGCATTGGTTACGAATTTATTAGTCGTGGCTGTAAAGAGGCTGTGCTGGTTGAAAAGGATTTTGTACATCACCGTTTTATACTGAATGTGCTGGAAATACTGAAAATGGAAAATGCAAAAATTATCAGGGCTGATGTATTTTCTTTTCTTCGAAATTACAAGGGCAAATTCGATTTTATTTTTGCCGATCCTCCTTTCGATCTGAAGAATTTCATGGATGTTCCTGATTTATTATTAAAAACTGAACTCCTAAATAACAACGGACTTTTTATTCTGGAACACCCCAAAGAATACGATTTTTCGAAACACCCGAATTTTAAGGAAAACAGAAAATACGGGAAAGTAAATTTCACTTTCTTTGAAAAATAAAAAAGCCCCTGCCAATGACAAGAGCTTAAATAAAAATCAAAACTTAAAACTATTCTATCTTTCTTTTAATACTGCATCCAACCGGTTTGGTTTCAGTAACAGCAACTTCTTTTCCACTTGAAAGGCTTGATATCGCGTCTTTCAAATAGGCCTGTTTCACATCATCTGTACTTTTGTAGCTGTCATCAATTGCTCCTTTATATGCCAGTTCCATCTTGCTGTTAAACAAAAATGCATGTGGTGTGGTCTGTCCTCCAAAGGCATTAGCTATTGCACTTTCATTATCGAGCGCATAATAAAAGTTGTATCCCTTGTCTTTTGCATGTTTTTTCATGGCATCAAACGAATCATCGCTATCGCGTTTTTGGTGGTTGGAATTTAAAACTACCATTCCCACCTTATTTTTATCTGCCCACGCTTTTAATTCAGGAAAACGACCTTCCCACTGCATTACAAATGGGCAAGTGTTGCACGAAAACAAAACTAAAAGTCCATTTTCCTTTTTTACATCGGCCAGCGAAATTTTTGCACCCGATACATCTTCCATTTTCACATCGGTTAAAACTGCTTTATCTCCAATCCCAAGTTTTGCATTGTTATTTGCAGCAAAAACAGAAACCGAAAAAACCATCATCAAAACAAATATTACTTTTTTCATAGCTTAAAATTTAAATTAATAAAATACCAATAACTCTTTTTAATAAACATTGAAAACAAAAATAAGGTTCATTTACATTACCCTGTAAAACATTTTTTACTTTTTGAAGTTACTTTGGTAAAACAATTTTCATGAAATTACATTCGATAAGAACTGAATATAAGTATGCTGAACTATCGGAAAGCAGCATAAATAAAAACCCACTGCACCAGTTTGAACATTGGCTAAGCGACGCATTAAATGCAAAGGTGAACGAGCCAACTGCTATGTCGGTAGCGACTTTTGGAGCGGATGGATTTCCAGATTCAAGGATTGTTTTATTGAAAGATTTCGGAGAAACCGGGTTTACTTTTTTTACCAATTATTCCAGTAACAAAGGAAATTCGATTTTTAAAAATCCGGCAGTTGGTTTGCATTTTTTCTGGCCCGAACTGGAACGGCAAATCAGAATTTCGGGTTTTGCGGAAAAAACTGCCGATGAAATTTCGGACCGGTATTTTTATTCACGCCCGGTATTAAGCCAAATAGCTGCTGTTGTATCCAGTCAAAGCAGCAAAATCCCTTCACGCGAATTCCTTCAAAATCGTTTTGAAACTGTAAAATCAGAAACTTCCGGTCAATTAATAAAACGACCTGAAAATTGGGGAGGATTCCTGGTTACACCCGTTAAATTTGAATTTTGGCAGGGAAGAGAAAGCCGCTTACACGATCGTATTTTATACGAGAAGGAAAATAATAACTGGGTAATATCAAGGTTAGCACCCTGAAGGTTGAAATGCATGAATGAATGCGAGAATGAAGAACTGAAGAGCCGATTGACAGAATGATTAATGATTGATTGAAAAACGAAGGATTTTGAGTTTTGATACTTGTGTCTGATTGTCCTCTGTCTTTGTGACCAATGACTATTCTACTGCCCAAAATCGAGATTGAATTTTTGCCGGAGTAATGACAAACTTGGATTTAGTTTCAGCAGCTCATCGTATTTCTCTGCATCGCTGTAGATAATTCTACCTTTGACTTTTTCAGTAATCAGCGTAGTTAACTGAATTTTCGAATTTTTAAGTTCTTTTCGCAGCCATGAAACCAGTTCTGTTTTAATTGTACCGATTAAATCTTCTTGAACCGTATTTTCGATTTCGAGGATTAGCTGAAAATCCTCCTTTAATTCTGGTAAGTTCGATAGTGTTGACTGAAGGTTTGGACGATCATCCAGGCGTTTTAAAAAGGCGTCCCATTTTTCTTTTAGTTCCTCATGGGTAAACTCTTCTTTCTCATCTTCCTTCGAAAATATCTGATGTTGTTCCTTTGCTGAAAGCCTTTTTTCATCAAACTTTCCTTCCAAGGCATCTTTAATGGAAGGGGTACTGATGTTATTTACGGTACGACGTGCTATTTTCTTTATTTCTGTTCCCTCGGCAGGTACTGCAGGTTTTGCGGCTGGAAGAATAACCGGACGAACTGGGACTGCTACTTTTTCCTCTGAAAGTGTTTGTCCCGAGAAAATGGGTTCCAGAAAATCTTCGGGTTGAGAAGGGTCAGCTATTTTTTTTTTAAGGTAAGCTGTGCTATCCGAATCAATGCAAGCTCAATCAGTAATCGTTTATTCATGCTAAGTTTGTATTGCATGTCGCAATCATTACTGATTTGAAGTGCTTCCAAAAGAAAAACTGCGTCGATTGATTGGGCCTGTGTTTTATATCGTTCCTTTGTTTCTCCGCCAACTTCGAGCAACTGCACTGTTTCAGGATTTCTGCACACTAAAAGATCACGCAAATGACTACTTAATCCTGTAATAAAATGGTGTCCGTCGAACCCGTGATTCAATATATCGTTAAATGTCAGCAACACTTCAGGCACGTCGTTTTTCAGAAACTGATCGACAAGTTTAAAATAGTAGTCGTAATCCAGAACATTTAAGTTGGCAATGATATCCTGATACGTTATTTTTTTACCCGAAAAACTAACAATCTGGTCGAAAATGGAGAGTGCGTCGCGCATTGCGCCATCGGCTTTTTGTGCAATCACATTTAATCCTTCTGTTTCAGCTTCAATTCCTTCACTTTT
>DATITY010000410.1:0-4893 GCA_035467235.1 Draconibacterium sp.
AGTTTCTTTACCAGTATATCGCACGAATTCAGGACACCACTATCACTTATTATTGCGCCTTTGGAAGCTACTTTAAAAGAAAATAACCTTGATAAGGAATTGGAATATAAATGTAAATTAATGCATCGCAATGCATTAACCCTGCTCAATTTAATAAACGAAATACTAGAACTTCAAAAAGCTGAAGCCGGTTTTATTAACCTGAAAGTTAACCGGTTAAATATTGTTGAATGTGTTAAAAACATAACCTCTGTATTCTCAGAAAAAGCCCGGCAATCAGCAGTTAATTACCAATTTCATTGCCAGGTTGAATCTTTCTGGGGATACATTGATTATGATAAAATCACAAAAATTCTTTACAACCTGATTTCAAACGCGTTTAAATTCACACATGAAGGAGACGATATTTTAATTGAGCTATCTTTTAATCAACCAACTGATAATTTGGATTTTACCCAGGCAATAATAACAGTCAGAGATTCAGGTATTGGAATTTTACCTGAACACGGGGATTTGATATTCGACAGGTTTTTCCAGGTTAACGATCCAAAAAAAGCCAGTCAGTCGGGTACTGGAATTGGGTTGTCGTTAACAAAGCAATTGGTACAGATTCATCACGGCAAAATAGAAGTTCACAGTATTCATGGTGAAGGGACCGAATTCAGGGTAATTTTACCGGTACAGAAAGAGTGTTTTAATGCAAATGAGATTTCAGAAACCGGAGGAATTATTCAAATAGATGAATACACCCGGTATTTAAAGGATGAAATTTTAGGTTCCATAAATGTTCGTTCCAAAACGGCAGAATCGTTGAGTATTCAATCTGCCCCAATTCTTTTAATAATTGAGGATAATGAAGATATGCTGAATTTTATAAAGACCCAGTTGGAAAAAAATTATCAGGTGCATACTTCAAACGATGGAATTGAAGGTTATGAAAAAGCATTTGCCCTGATTCCCGATGTTATTATCAGCGACATCATGTTGCCTAAAATGAACGGTACCGAAATTTGCAGAAAGTTAAAATCGGATGAAAAGACAAGTCATATACCTGTCATTCTTCTTACTGCTAAAACTTCAGCCGAATCGGAACTGGAAGGAATTGAAACCGGCGCTGACGATTATATTACCAAACCGTTTAACATGGGTATTCTGGAGGCGAAAATCAAAAATCTGATTGATATCAGAAAAACTTTGGTGAAACGCTTTAGTGCGCAGGTACTGCTTATGCCATCAGAAATTCCTGTAAGTAACAGGGAGAAAATGTTTTTGGAGAAATCAATAAAGATAATTGAGGATAACATGGAATCTCCGTTCTTTGATGTCAACAGGTTGGCAACCGAAATTGGAATGAGCAGAATGCAGTTGTACCGTAAATTCAAAAGCATCAGTAATCAATCTGTTAACGATTTTATCCGAACCATCAGGTTGAAAAGGGCAGCGCAATATTTAGCTCAAAACGAACTTAATATCTCGGAAATTGCAATTAAAACCGGATTTCAGAATGCCAGCTATTTCAGCAAATGTTTTGAAGAAGAATTTGGTGTGCTGCCTTCGAAATACAAGGCTAAAGCATAATTTTGTGCAGATCTTCCCGAAAAGTATTATTTTACCTCAATTTTTAAAGTTGCCGGTTTCAAATCGGCAGATTTAGCTGTCAATGAAACATTTCCTTTTTGTTTCCCCGATTTAATGATTACCAAACATTTTCCCTGCCATGCTTTACGCTGCGGTTGTTGGAAACTTTCCAAACTTAAGGGATTAGCATTTCCAACGGCAATTATTTCACCCGGGCCTTCAATCTCGAAAGTTACCAGATTCTCTGCCTTCGGATGTTTGATTCCATTTTTATCGACAATTTCCACAGTCACATAACTTATATCGTGACCATCAGCATTAATAATACTTCTGTCGGCAGTCAAACGAATACTTTCCTGATTTTCTGATGTTATTAATTCTGCTGCATTAACCTGTTTTTCCCCCACATAACCCGCAGCTTTTAAAACGCCTGCCTGATACGGAACATTCCACACGGCAATAAACTGATTTTCGCGGTTGGTTGGCTTTTTGCCCAATGATTTTCCATTCAGAAAAAGTTCGACCTGTTCACACGATGAATAAACATTTACTTCCAACGGTTTGTCTTCATAATCCTTCCAGTTCCAATCGGCCAAAACATCGTGCCAGTGCCACTGACTCCATTCTTCTTTATTCTGATTGAGTTCGAAAGTTGGTTCGGGAGCTTTTACAAATAATGAGAGTTGATTGGGTTGCCACAAAACATCGCGGTAAAATGACTGCGGACGTTTCCAACCGCAAATATCAATATCGCCGCAATAGGCCAAAGTCCAGGGGAAAAGATGTTCATCGGGCCAAAAGCCACGCCAGCCAATGCTTGCCTCGCCAATGTAATCGAATGATGTCCAAACAAAATCGCCAATTACCCAGGGGTTGTCAATCACACCCATCCAGTAATCAAAAGCCAGGAAAGGCGAAGATTCGGTAGCTGCCGTTACCCGCTTCGGATCGCGTTCATGATCCGATTTATATCTTTCGAAAGCATAATTATAACCTGCAACATCAAGATTTGCAATAAACGGATCTTTGTCCTCTTTCACCTGGTTAACGCCGGCTGTTACCGGCCGGGTGGAATCGAGACTGCGAACATGATCGGCTAACATTTTGGCCGTATTCACAACTTCTGGCTTGTTCATGTCTGGAATCTCATTTCCTATACTCCACATAATTATACTGGGGTGATTTCGGTCGCGAAGCACCATGCTTTCCATATCCTTTTTCCACCAGTTATTAAAAAATAAGTGATAATCGAATGGATTTTTACCAGTTTCCCACATATCGAATGCTTCGTTGATTACCAACATTCCCAATCGGTCGCAGGCATCAAGAAAAGCCGGAGATGGCGGGTTATGGGCGCAGCGAATGGCATTATACCCACTTGCTTTTAAAAGTCCTACCCGGCGTTCTTCTGCCCGGTTGTAAGCTTTTGCTCCCAGTGGTCCATTATCGTGATGAACGCATCCGCCTTTCAATTTCATGGTCTTCCCATTCAGTTGAAATCCATTTACAGCATCAAAAGAAATAGTTCGTATGCCAAATTTATTTTCAAGGCTATCGGCTAATTGGTTATTCAGATATACTTCACTTATAGCTGAATACAAAGCTGGATTTTCGACCGACCATAATTCGGGTGATGTGATCAAAATGTTGGTGTTGATTTCTACCTTTTCGTTCTCTTTAATTTGCTGATTCGATTCAGTTCTTCCAACTTCCACTCCGGCTGTATTTTTAATAATGGTTGTCAGTTTAACAGAAACATCTTTGTCCAAATCATTTACCAGTTTGGTATGAATATTAACCTTGGCCTGTTCCGGGTGAACATCAGGTGTGGTAATAAAAGTTCTCCATTGATCAATTCGTACCGGGTCAACAATATCCAACCAAACATGCCTGTAAATACCGGACCCCGTGTACCACCGGGTGTTTTCACCTTCATTCATTACTTTTACGGCAATCAGGTTGGGTTCACCAAACTTCACTTTGTCAGAAATATCAAATTCGAATGTAGAATATCCATAAGGTTGTTTACCAACCGACTGACCATTTACCCAGATTTCGGCATTCGAATAAATACCATCGAACCGAATCATCATCCGCTGGCCTTTGTATTTTTCAGACACCTCAAAATGCTTTCGATACCAACCAGTTCCACCCACTGTGAATCCGGTGCTTTGCTGACCAACGGCATTTCTGTCAAAAGGGGAATCTTTCCCCGGTAAATCTTCAATACTCCAGTCATGAGGTAAATCCAATTTTCTCCAGGCAGAGTCGTTAAAATTTGGTTTTTCAGCGCCAATCTGACTGCCTTGGTAAAAAATCCAGTTGTCGTTAAAAAGAATATTTCGCTGAAAGGAAGTTTGGGCGATTATACTGCTGGTCACAAACAGAAGAATAAAAACAGAAATTACAGGTTTCATAATTCACTCATTTTAAGACGATAAAATACTATTTTTCTTACTCAATTCGATTATTGAATCAGCTAAATAATCCAATGCATCAAAAGTTAATGTGGGATGTATGGGCAAAGTAACATACCTTTTAAAAGCCTTTTCGGCAACCGGACATTCACCTGGTTTATGGCCTTCATTTACATAAGGTTCAGTCAGATGGATAGGCATATAGTGCGACCATGCTTTTATTCCTTTTTCGGTATAAAGTTCCCACATAAAATCACGCTTCGACATTTTAAAATCATCAGTTAACTGAATCATATACAAATGCCAGGTATGAATCCCATTTTTTTCATCTTCGGGAAGTATAATACCTTTTACACTTCTTAATTTGTCAGATAAATATTGGGCAAGTTCTGCTCTTCGTTTATTGTGTCCCTCAAGTTTTTTTAATTGTACAATTCCCACAGCAGCCTGGGTATCAGTCATCCGGAAGTTGTATCCAAAATCATCGAAAGAAAGTTTCCAATACTCTTTATTCATTGGGAATTTTTCTTCGTCAATGGATAAATACTTTGGACTTGGCCCGTATATTCGGCAACACAACGAACGGTAACTAATAATTCTGTCAAAAATCTCTTTGCTATTAGTAATAACCATACCACCTTCGCCCAGAGTTGACATGTTTTTCTGCTGATGGAAACTAAATACGCCCATATCACCCATACTTCCCGATTTTTTGCCTTTGTAATCGCCTCCCGGATTATGAGCGCAATCTTCGATAACAGGAATATTGTGTTTCTTGGCAATCTCGAGCAATTTATCCATTCTACAGCATCTCCCATAAAGATGAACAGGTACAATTGCTTTGGTTTTAGAAGTAATGAGTTTTTCTAATTTGTAAGGGTCAAGGTTTAAAGTATCC
>DATITY010000411.1:0-2555 GCA_035467235.1 Draconibacterium sp.
CTTCCTCATATTGATTATTATTCCAACGAAAATATGGTTATTTTTTATTTCTTTACTCCTTCATACAATTCAAATTATGTTTTCTATTGTTCAACCAAAAATTTTAGTTGCCGGTGGTTCCGGTTTTTTGGGGAAAGCCATTGTAAAAGAATTACTTGAGCCCGACTGTCCATTTCAGCCTGCTGAAATCAGGATTTTGGATGTAAATCCATACACAGGGGTTCAGAATGAAAAAATAAGTTTTATTCAGGGCGACATCCGCGATTATCATACAGTTGAAAAAGCGTGTAAAGGAATTACGCTTGTAATTCATTTAGCAGCAATTATTGATTGGGGAACACACACCGCTGAAGAAATTTTGGCGGTAAATACCGGCGGGACAGAAAATATAATTAATGCGTGCAAAAAGCTAAACGCACCCTTCCTGGTTTATACACGCTCGCTTGATGCAGTTTTCACCGGAAAACCTTTGGTAAATATCGACGAAAGCCAGCCTTACCCAAACAAACCAGTTACAAGTTACTGTGATAGCAAAATCAGATCGGAGAAACTTGTAAAGGCAGCAACCTCGGAAAGTTTGAAAACCTGCATATTACGGCCATCGGACATTTATGGCGAAGCCGATCCTTACCACATCGGTTCTCTCATTAATATGGCAAAAACAGGTTTTTATGTTCGCCTCGGAAATGGAAAATCGAAATGCCAGCATGTTTACGTGGGTAATATGGCTCATGCGCACATCCTGGCTGCCAATGCCCTGTTTCAGAACAACAGGAAGGTTTTTGGAAAAGCTTATTTGATTACCGATGGACCGGGTTCCAATTTTTTCACTTTTTTCGATAAAATTGTTAAGGGCGCCGGGTACAAAATCTTCCCTAAAAACCTGTGGATTCCAAAATGGCTGGCTTATACCATTGGCGCTGCTGCTGAATTTGGTGCGTGGTTGATTTCACCCATCAAAAAATACAATCCAAAGTTTAGCCGGTTTGCCGTTGTTTATACCTGCAATGATTTTACATTTACATCGGAGCGTGCCAATGCTGATTTTGGATGGGCGCCAAAATATACGACAGCACAAGCAATTGAAAACACTGTAACCTATTATAAAAAACAATCCATGTAAAACTTACGATTGCCGTGAACAATTTTCGTAAATTTGCTTTATTACGTGGTATAATCTTAATTATTCAAAATGAAAATTTTAATTAATCATTACAAAACACTGTTTTCGGTAGCAATTTTCACTTTTTTTAGCATGAGTGCCTGTACTCAACCCAATGGTGCAACTTTGTATCAGCAATATTGTGCAACTTGTCACGGCGCTGATTTAAAGGGAGGTAACAGTGGTAGCCTGGTCGATGGTGTCTGGCAGTTTGGGGCAGCCGACAGTTACAAATTCAGGAATGTAAAATTTGGTATTACCCATCTTGGTATGCCTTCATATGGGGCTGCGTTAAAAGACGATGAAATAAAAGCAATATTACAGTATGTGAGTGATTCGGAAAAGAAAATTGGAGCGGTGAAACCTGCTATTGTAAAAGAGTTTGAAACACTCGACTATAAACTTAATGTAGAAGTTTTTGCCGAAGGGCTTGAAATTCCATGGGCCATTGATTTTTTGGATGCAACAACAGCTTTAATCACCGAAAAACCAGGAAGACTGCGTGTGGTTACCAAAGGAAAACTTCAATCCGAACCAGTTAAAAATATCCCAAAAGTATTAAATGAAGGACAGGGTGGATTGATGGATATTGCTGTCGATCCGAATTACAAGGAAAACGGATGGATATATCTGGCATTCAGTCATGTTTTGGATAAAAAGGCAGGTGAAGATCGTCCCGGGGCAATGACAAAAATAGTTCGCGGTAAGATTGAAAATAATACCTGGACAAACGAGGAAGTTTTGTTTGAGGCCCCACACGAAATGTATCGTACTACACGTCATCATTATGGCTGCCGTATAGTTTTCGATCCACTGGGACATCTTTATTTTTCAATTGGCGAACGCGGTTTAGGTTTTGAAGCACAGGATATTAAATTGCCAAACGGTAAAGTTCACCGAATAAATAAAGACGGGTCAATTCCGGTTGACAATCCTTTCGTAAATGAAGCAAAAGCAATTAAATCCATTTATTCATTTGGTAACCGAAATATCCAGGGGATTGCCGTCCATCCTGAAACAGGTGAGGTTTGGGCAACTGAACACGGACCGATGGGGGGAGATGAACTGAATTTAATAAAAGCAGGAAAAAATTATGGCTGGCCTGAAATTTCGTATGGAATAAACTACGATGGGAAGATAATTACTGAATTTACTCATAAACCGGGAATGGAACAGCCCAACCTTTACTGGCGACCTTCGATTGCAGTTTGCGGTCTGGATTTTTACACCGGTGATCTTTTTACAAAATGGAAAAATAAATTACTGGTTGGCGCCCTGAAATACGAGGAAGTCCGTTTACTCGATATTGAAAACGACCGCGTAATGCACGATGAAGTAATCCTAAAAGGACAAGGCCGGGTTCGCGATGTGCAAACCGGTCCTGATGGGGCAA
>DATITY010000412.1:0-2082 GCA_035467235.1 Draconibacterium sp.
CGGCTGCATACATTCCGCCAACCAAAGCGCCCATTGATGTTCCTGCAATGGAAGTGATTTGATATCCGCGTTTTTCCAACTCTTCGATTACGCCAATATGAGCAATTCCGCGGGCGCCGCCACCGGAAAGTACCAAAGCAATTTTTCTATTCATTAAATCCTCATTTCGTTCATGTAAAATTCCCGAAAAAAAAAGAGGAATCAAAATCTGACTCCCCTTTTCAATTTAAAAAAAATATTTTAAGCCTGAGCTGTTGGACCACCAAAACTCATTGGCGGAAGCATTGTATCTGAACCCGGTTTTACATTTTTGATTGTCCCGTTTACGGTTTCATATTTTTTAATATTATCCTGCAGAGCAAACAACAAACGCTTGGCATGTTCTGGTGTTAGAATAATACGAGATTTTACATTCGCCTTTGGAACACCGGGCATTATTCGAACGAAATCAACCACAAACTCCGAACTTGAATGAGTTATTACTGCAAGGTTTGAATAAATTCCCTGCGCAATTTCCTCACTTAATTCAATATTCAATTGTTGGGGCATTTGATTTTTATCATCCATAACCATCAACTTAAAATGTAAATTAATCTTTTATATCTACTAGTTGATCGTATTCTGATTTAGAACCAACTACCAGGTTTTTGTACTCTTTCAATCCGGTACCAGCAGGAATTAAATGACCACAGATCACGTTCTCTTTCAAACCGTCGAGGTAATCGGTTTTACCGTTTATTGCCGCTTCGTTCAGTACTTTTGTAGTTTCCTGGAACGATGCAGCCGACAGCCAGCTGCGGGTTTGCAGCGCGGCCCTGGTAATTCCCTGTAAAACCTGACTTGAAGTTGCAGGTATGGCATCTCTCGATTCGATCAACTTTTTATCCTTCCGTCTCAACTGAGAGTTTTCGTCTCTCAATTTTCTGGCAGAAATTATCTGACCAGCTTTAATTCCTTCAGCATCACCCGGTTCGATTACAACTTTTTTGTTGTAAATCCAGTCGTTTTCAGAGAAGAATTCATTTTTATCGACTACCTGTTTTTCAAGGAAACGGGTATCACCCGGATCTTCGATTTCAACTTTCCGCATCATCTGGCGAATAATGATTTCATAATGTTTATCATTAATTTTCACCCCCTGCATACGGTACACATCCTGAACTTCATTCAAAATATATTCCTGAACTGCTGTTGGACCTTTAATTGCCAAAATATCGGACGGAGTAATTGCTCCATCTGAAAGTGGTGTTCCAGCCCTGATATAGTCGTTTTCCTGCACAAGAATCTGTTTGGAAAGCGGAACCATGTATTTCTTAACATCACCTGATTTGGTAGTAACAATGATTTCGCGGTTACCCCTTTTAATTTTACCCATCGAAATTTCTCCGTCGATTTCGGAAACTACCGCCGGGTTAGAAGGATTTCGGGCTTCAAAAAGTTCAGTTACACGTGGCAAACCACCAGTGATATCACCGGCTTTACCTGCAGCACGTGGTATTTTTACAAGTACCATACCTGCTTTCACTTTCTGTTTATTGTCAACAGAGATGTGACCTCCAACAGGTAAGTTGTAAGAACGAATTGCATGTCCTTCCTTATCCAGAACCTTCAATGTCGGATTTTTGGTTTTATCCCTCGACTCAATAATTACTCGCTCGCTGTAACCTGTTTGTTCGTCCGATTCTTCTCTGAAGGTAATACCATCAATCAGATTTTCGAATTCAACTGTACCATCGAACTCAGTGATAATTACACCATTAAATGGATCCCATTCGCAAATCAGTTTCCCTTTACGGATTTCCTGACCATTTTTAACGTACAGTTTTGAACCGTATGGAATCGGATGAGTTGAAAGTGTAATATTTGTATTTTTATCTACAATTTTTAATTCAGCCAAACGACTTACAACGATATCGATTTCATCCTTTTCCTCAGTTGTATATTTAACTGCACGAAGTTCTTCGATTTCAACGTAACCGTCGTATCTTGATTCAACAGCTGATTGAGCGGAAATGTTACCTGCAATACCTCCCACGTGGAATGTACGCAGTGTTAACTGAGTTCCAGGTTCTCCTATTGACT
>DATITY010000413.1:0-7707 GCA_035467235.1 Draconibacterium sp.
AGCATTGATTTGCACATCGTGAATGTGGTTATTGATGATTTTGCTGCCCGGTTGAAGACCCAACATATAAATTCCTCCGCCATCGCTTAAAATATTCATAATGTGATGAATGTGATTTCCATCGATGGTATTTTGCCGGCAGGGAGTTGGCACGGGGCTCCACATCCAGCCCACCGAAATACCTGAATATGGCAGGTTATACACTTTATTGTTTTTAATGACTGTTTCGGCTGTTAATCCGCACCAAATTCCGACTGCTCCGTAAAACTGTTTGCCACATTCAGTAACCGTGCAGTTTTCAATGGTATTTGCCAGCGCCACCTGTTCTGGCGCCGATTTCCACCACGGTTCGCCATTCACAACCCGATCCTGACCTTCGCCAATCATAATCCCGTTTCCCGAAATATCAACAAGTTCAGAATTTACAACCCTGCAGTTTTTTGAGCCGGTGCCAAACCAAACTCCCGAACCACCGAGATTATTAAACGCACAATTGGTAAATGAAATATTTTCACCCCATTCAGAAAAAACTGCTGCAGGAACTACGGACCATTCCTCACTTGACGGACGCGGGTCGAAATGACATGCCTGAACGCCGCAATAACCCAATTCAGGAATTTCCCATTTGCTGTATTGAAATGTAATCCCCTCAAAATGAATATTTTTTACAGATTGGCTTTCTTTACCGGCAATTGAAATCAACCCTTCTGCAACAGGAATAAAAATCTGAAGATTGTCCGGAGTTGTGTTTTCAGGAAGTTTCAGCAAAAATTTCTTTTCAGATAGCAGGAATATCCATTCGTAATCTGCATCCAGAAATTCAGGTGCATTTTCCAAAAAATATCGTGGATTGGATTCCCAGTTATCAATATTAAAAAATGCAGGTTCTTTTGCACCAATTGAATCGACTGCAAACAACTGGTTTTCATCGGCATTGATTTCTTTTACCGCAATTCGTGAAATCGACCAGTCGTGTAGCAAAACCAACTCAACATCTTTTACACTTTTCGGAATTGGAAAATCACCCTTTTCGAAAAAGAAATTGGTGCGACGGTCGGTACCCGCTTTTTTAACATGTAAATAACCTTCATTTGGGAAACAGGCGCGTACGGCTCTTTTGCCATCAATAAACAACTCCCTGACAATTGACAAACTATTCAAGCTTTCCGGAAGATGTGTTTCCCAAAAACCATCGCTGTTTTTCTTCCATCCTGTGATTTTCATTCCACCTGAAATAACTGGTTTTGAATCTTTTTCAGCTTTAAAAACCAGTTTTGCATTTTTGTCGCCTGATTTAAGTGGTTCAAAAATCAGCGGTTCTGTAACCGGATAATTTCCATCTCCCAGCCAAACGGTTACTTCCTTTTCCTTACCCGTTTCAAGCATTTCGACAGCCAGTTTTTTTGCCATTTGAACCGATTGTAGCGGATTTTTTTTAGTTCCCTGATTATCATCTTTTCCGTTCGGAGAAACGTAAATATCTTTGGAACAGGCTGTAAAAATTGCGCCGAAAATTAAAAAGAATAATATTCCCGATTTCATGATGCGATTTGATTGATTCAGATTTGATTTCATAGTAGTTATTGATTAAACTGGTCTAAAAATAGCAAAAATGAATTAACAGGGGCTTCAAGACTGTTTTTATTGGAGTTTTTTGATGTTTTTTCCATTTAACGTTGACAGGTACAAGAACGCTGTCAGTTTTGGGATAAGATACCGGAAAGCTGTACCATACAAAAATCCCGAAGGGATGATATGATTATAGTACAACGCAAACCAGTCGGAAGAAATCCCAAAGGGATGACATGATTATTCCACCATTTAGGAGTTTTTTAAATTTCAAACTACGAATACTTTTCAATAATTATTTCAGGTATTTGGCGGTTATGGGTGATGTGGTATTTAACCGCATTAAAAATCGAAGTTGAAAACCGCGACACCCACATTAAACAAAACCCATTTAAAAACGTTATTTTTGAGGTTCAAAACTGAATTTAAATACATGTTTTTGGAAAAAGCAGAAATCAAATCAGCAACCAATATATCTGTAAAGGAAACCCTTAACGATTATTATATTGCGTACTTAAGCAGGCAACTCAGTTTGCTCGGACGCCGTGAAGTGCACAACGGTCGTGCCCATTTTGGCATTTTTGGCGACGGCAAGGAAGTGGTTCAAATTGCTTATGCCAAAACCTTTCAAAAAGGCGACTGGCGCTCGGGTTACTATCGCGACCAGACTTTTATGCTTTATTTGGGATTGCTGCAGCCTGAGGAATTTTTTGCCATGATTTATGGCGATACCGATATCGAATTTAACCCGTCAACTGTTGGGCGAAACTTCAACAACCATTTCAGTACACGAAACATCGATGAAAACGGCGAGATAAAAAACCTCGCCCAACAATACAATTCAGCTTCTGATATTTCGTCCACTGCCGGGCAAATGCCACGTTTGCTGGGTTTGGCGCAGGCTTCCAAAATGGTCCGCAACAATCCATCGCTAAAAAAACACCTGAAAAATAATGTTACAGGCAACGAAGTCGCTTTTGGAATGATTGGCGATGCCAGTACGTCGGAAGGAGTTTTTTGGGAAACCATTAATGCGGCAGGAGTAATGCAGGTTCCAATGGTGGTTGCGGTTTATGATGATGGTTTCGGAATCAGCGTACCTGTTGAATTGCAAACCACAAAATCGAGCATTTCGGAGGCTTTAAAAGGATTTCAGAAAGAAGAAAATACAAACGGAATTGAGATTTACAACTGCAAAGGCTGGGATTACCTGGCACTACTAAAAACTTTTGCCGAAGGAGTTGCCAAATGCAGGAAAACACATGTTCCGGCGGTTTTTCACATAACAGAACTTACCCAGCCGCAGGGCCATTCAACCTCCGGATCGCACGAGCGTTATAAAACGCCTGAAAGACTTGAATGGGAAAAAGAGTACGACGCGATTAAACAATTTAAAAAGTGGTTGCTGGATGAAGCAAAAGTGGATTCAGAAACACTTTCCAAAATTGAAAAAAAAAGCTGAAAAACTTGCAAGAGAAGCGCGCGACAATGCCTGGCTGAACTATACCAGCGGTTATAAAAAAGAGCAGGATGATTTACGAAAAATTATCATAAAAATTGAAAATAAAATCGATCTCCCAACCTACACATTATCCGATTTTGAAAAAATAACACAAAAAACATTTCCTACCCGACGCTCGCATCTGAGTTTTGCAAAAGGACTTTCATTAAAAATCCATCTTAAAAAAGAGGTTGAAAACGACCGTAAGGAATTGAAAGAATGGATTAAAAACTTTGAGGCAAAAAGTGCTGATTTTTATAACAAACAACTTTACAGAACCGGAATCGATTCAACGCTGAACGTAGCCGGCATTGCTGTAAAATATGACGAAAATGCGCCGGATGTAAACGGTTCTGAAATCATCAGCAAAAACTTTGATTTTCTTTTTCATAAATATCCAAACCTGGTAACCTTTGGACAGGACACCGGCAAACTGGGCGATGTAAACCAGGGTATGAAAGGTATGCAGAAGAAATATGGCACTGACCGTGTTTCTGATGCCGGCATTCGTGAAGCCACAATAATTGGCCAGGGAATTGGTCTGGCATTGCGTGGATTTCGACCCATTGCTGAAATACAATATCTGGATTACGTGATTTACGCGCAATCGCAGTTAAGCGACGATCTTGCCACGCTGCAATACCGTACTCACGGGAAACAGGCAGCACCTTTGATTATTCGTACCCGCGGGCACCAGTTGCAGGGAATCTGGCACGCTGGTTCGCCAATGCAAATGTTGCTGGGGTCAATGCGTGGAATTTATTTGTGCGTACCCCGAAACCTGACACAGGCAGCGGGATTCTACAATACTTTGCTCGAAGGAAACGACCCGGCTTTGGTGATTGAACCTCTGAAAGGCTACAATGTAAAAGAAAAAATGCCGGCGAATATCGGCAAGTACAAAATACCGCTGGGTGTTCCCGAAATTTTAAGAACCGGAACCGATATTACCATTGTAACTTATGGATGGAACTCGCACCACGCCATAAAAGCAGCCCGTTTGCTTGCCAGGTTTAAAGGCATTTCGGCTGAAGTGATTGATGTGCAGACTTTGATGCCTTTCGATATTAATCACATCATACTTGAATCGGTTAAAAAGACCAACAAAGTGCTTTTTGTTGACGAAGATTATCCGGGTGGCGCTTCGGCTTACATGATGCAAAAAGTGATAGAAGAACAAAAAGCTTTCGATTATCTCGACACAGCACCGCGCACGCTTTCTGCAATGGAACATCGCCCCGCTTACGGAATCGACGGCGAATATTTCTCAAAGCCCAATGTTGAAAAGATTTTCAGGAATGCCTACGATATGATGCGGGAAACGGATGAAAGACGGTTTCCTGAACTGTAATCAGAAAGAAATAATTTTTTAAAATATCTTATCGGAATATCTTAAATCCATTAATTATATTTTATCACCCTCGCGGATCTCCCGGAAGATAAACTCCTGTTATCTTTTTGTATGCATCCGATGTGCGTTCGCCTGGCCAACCATCAGGTTTTACAAAAATGCCTGGAAAAGTATTCAGCCATTTTTGCAATTCTTCGGCATTTTTCAGAATCACCGCGTCGGTCGGTTTTTGCACTGCATACCTTACAACAAGTGGCTGGGAATCAGGTGCAGGTATGGGTTTATCTGCAAATTCAATAATATCAGTTTCAGCCATGCGGCGCAGTATTACTGCAGCACCACATTGTTTTGAAATAGCTGAATCAGACCAGGTTCCGTCAGCAACGTACTTACCGCTATTATAATGATTGGAAAAACTCCACAAATAAGGCGATGGTACATAAGGATGATAAAGCCTGTAACCCCATCCATTGTAACCTTCAAGCTGATAAAGCACGCCTGCCAGACTCCAGTCAGTTTGAGGGCCAAGTTTTTTCAAAGTCAGGGCATCAATCGCACTTACTTCCCACGTGAATGGTGGACTACCTTTAAGTGGCCGACCTGCCGGAACCTGAATTGTACGACCAGTTAATGGGTCGCCATTGTGTAGGTGTTTGTTGAAATTCAGGCTGGCTTCCATATTGTGAATTACTGCAATAAAATACCACGGGATACCAGTTGCCTCACCCACACTTTGGTAACGATTTATGTTTACAACGATTTTACTAACAATTTCATTTACAGCGCTTGCTTTTTCTGGTCTGATATTACAGGAATTAAACAAACTCTCATATTCCTTTTTTAGTGCTTCAGTGAATTTAACTTTTGACATATTCTGAAAATTAATTTATAAACTGCGATTTTAAAACATATTAAATTAACGGGTGATTACAAAAAAAACACATCTTCTGCAATCAAATACCATGTTTAAATTCTTCGTTCAGATATTAGTTCTAGTTTTAAAGCAATTAAATAATCAGCCACAACCCTATAAATTATGGCCTTTGCAAGCTAGTATTTCTAAGGAAGGAAATCAATCTGAAATTAGTCCTGAGTTATCCAGTCGCCAACATCAATAATATCGTTTATAATTTTATCGACCTTGTCATTTGTAAAAGTCACAATGATTCCAAGAACCGCTTTTAATGGATTCCAAATGGTATGCAAGGTACTTATAAAAGCCGATTCTTCACCCGCACTTGCTGTTCCGGTTGAAATCCTTTCACCAAGATCGATTACTGTTCTGATAACCTTATCTGCACCTGCACCTGTAATTTTTACAAGTTCTGCATATTCCAGAACAGGTTTTAAAAGTGGCCAAATCTGATGGAAAGCATCTGCAAATTTTGGCTCAGGTCCGTCAAGATCAATACTGACATTTGTAATTCCTGCTGCTTCAACAATTGCTTTAAACTTTGTCTTTTTCTCTCTTCTCTGTTTCTTTCTCAACTCGCGATTTTGTTTGCGAAGGGCTTTGCGTTCTGCTTTTGTTGTCATAATTGCACTATTTTTAATTTGATTATTTACATAATCTGAACATTCACAAACCTTTTTAAAATTTCATTTAAACCAATGATTATTAATATTTAATGATTTCAAACTTGAAATATTCTCAGAACAATTTAAAAAATATTTTGGTGAAAAGCAAATTGGCTGAAACAATAAAAAACGGTTTGCAATGGGGCAAATTTCTTTACTATAATTCATATCCAATGTATTATAACTTTCCTGATAACTCAACCTATGATTTGAATTGCTTGTTGAGAATTGCCAATCTGGTTGCAACCAATAATTATTATGATAAAAGACAACGAATCAAACAAAAAAGAGGGAAGTTAAATCCTCCCTCTATGATTAAGATTTTTTTAATTTTCCGAAAATCAGATGGTAAATATTTCCATTTCACTACAATCATTTCTTCAACACATATCCATCTGAAAGGGTTTTCATGAAAGCAACGATAGCCAGCTCCTCGCCCAAATTTAGTCCAAGGTTTCCCATTTCAACATTGTTTACATTTTCTGCCACTTCGGGGGCAGGCCAGTTACCCACATCACGCGTGTTGTAAAAATGAACAACTTCTTCCAATGATTTAAATACACCATTGTGTGTGTATGCCTTGGTGAACTTTTTATAAGGCCGTTTGTCAACGTTGCGCAGCGTGGGAACTTTGTGTTTACCCCATTCAGCAGACCAAACAGATTCATCAAAACCTGCAGATTGCAGGTAACCCCCGAGTCCGAAATCAACAAAATCCGGATTGGCTAAATAGTACGGATTGAGCGGATTTTTGGGGACGCCCAGGTTATCATACTTAAAATCAGTGAACAATGGTCTCACCCCAATACTTGCATGACAGAGATTACATTTTCCTTTGCCATTGAAGAGTTGCAATCCCCATTCCTCCTGCCCGGTAAGTTTAGCTTTTCCCGCAAGGAAATAATCGAATTTCGAGGTGAACGAACTTACCTCCGCACTTCTTTCATACGCGGCAATAGCCCGGCCAACATTATTGTATGCCTCGGTTACATCCCCATTGAGTGAACCGGGATAGACCGATTCAAATAATGTGGCATATTCAGAGTCCTTGATTATCTGAATGACATCAGCAGGGCTTGAAATGTTCTGTTCCATCGGATTCAGGAATGGGCCCAATGCCTGTTCAGCCAGCGGGTCGCCCAGGGTCCAGCCGGTAGCCCTGCCATCCCAGAACATACCTCCAATCCAATGATCGCCATCAAAATGTAAAATTGGACTATCGCCTCCATAAGCTGCTGATGGTGGTTTGCGATCTCCGAAACGTCCGGGGAATGCCCCCTCATAAACCGCACCGGCCTTGTTGATCGCTTCATGCGGGCCGGTATAGCCAACTTCAGGACCATGACAGGTTGCGCATGACTGAACACCTGCAGGATCGGAAAGGTTCATGTCGAAAAAAAGATACCTTCCCAACAACTCCGTATCTGTTAGAACAGAACCATTTTTCAGAATCAGCCCTTCAGGTTGATCAGTAACAAATTCATCTTTACAGGAGTAAACTGATACTCCCAATAAAAGAACCAGCAGAAATAAAAAAATGTGTTTCATAATGAGGAATTTTAAGTTAATAATTATTTTATCCCTTAGGATTATCACGAACTTAAGTAGTGTAATTGAAATTGAGAATATGTCGATTTTTAGATGACTAAAAGTTACAAAAACATAATCAATCATACAATAGAAACATAATTATTTTCAGGAATTATAT
>DATITY010000414.1:0-5306 GCA_035467235.1 Draconibacterium sp.
TTTTATTTTTTTAACGCGGTATTCTTTCCAAGCCCAGACTTTGGGAGAGATGTAA
Source organism: Draconibacterium sp. (assembly GCA_035467235.1). Lineage (GTDB taxonomy): Bacteria > Bacteroidota > Bacteroidia > Bacteroidales > Prolixibacteraceae > Draconibacterium. The sequence goes on from DATITY010000414.1 coordinate 56, forward strand.
TAAAAAACCTTGATGTTGTTTTGTTTGGCAAATTCAGCAATCCGCAGGTTAAAACCAGGGTAATCAATCAATATCAAAACATCGGGTTTAAACTGAAGTAAATCGGTCTTGCAAAACTTCATGTTCCGGTTGATGGTTTTCAGGTTTAAAACAACATTAACCAGGCCCATAAAAGCCATCTCGCGATAGTGTTTTACGAGTTCGCCGCCAACAGCCTGCATTAAATCGCCGCCAAAAAACCTGAATTCTGCGTTTGAATCGGCCAGTTTTAGCTCCTTCATTAAATTGGAACCGTGTAAATCGCCCGATGCCTCGCCTGCAATCAGATAATACTTCATGTTGAACAGTTAAAATGCCTGTGAGATTAAAACAACAAATGCATAAATAATGGTTGCCCCCAAAATACCGCGTGCTGTTTTTTCAAGCTTAAGCTGTAACAAACCCATGAATGCGGCGCTGTTAATAAAAACGCACAAACTCCCCAGTTTAATCATCACGTTTAATTTCATCAAACTGTTTGTATAATCAGCAATTGAAACATCGCTTTTGCCAATAAAATAAACTGCAAAAAACACAAGCACCGGCAGCAAAAAACCGATTAAAAAACCAATACCAACATTATCAAATTTATTTGTTCTACGGCGCTGCATTAAAATTTCCAGTTTTGAATTTCGGCAAGGGTTTTATAACAGGTCATGTCAACCGTAACCGGAACCACCGAGGCATAATTATTTTGGAGTGCATACATATCGGTTTCGGTGGAATCCAATTCGAAATTTTTAAAATAACCCGAAAGCCAGTGGTATTCCCGCCCGTGCGGGTCGATACGTTTTTCAAATTCCTCGACCCATTTTCCGTGAGCCTGCCGGCATACTTTTATTCCTTTTGGTTTTCCCTGCGGAACATTTACATTTAAACAGGTAAATGCTGGTAATCCATTCTCGAGTACACTTTGAAAAACCTTGGCAACAATTATTTTAGCTTTCGAAAAATCGGCTTCGCTACTGTAATCGTCAAGCGAAAATCCAATCGACGGAACACCATGCAGACTTCCTTCAATTGCAGCGCCCATCGTGCCACTGTAAATTACACTAATCGATGAGTTGGAACCATGATTGATGCCTGAAACCACGAAATCGGGTTTTCGGTCGAATAAGCTGTTAAAACTAAGTTTTACTGCATCAACCGGCGTACCGTTGCATTTATAGGTGGGAACGCCGTGAATTTTTTCGACCGGAATGGCTCGTAAAGGTTGGTCAACCGTAATTGCACAGGATTTTCCCGACATTGGAATTTCAGAGGAAATTACAATGATTTCTCCAAAAAACTGCATCACTTCAACAAGTTCGCGCAATCCACGGGCGTGAATTCCGTCGTCGTTTGTAACTAAAATTAAAGGCTTATCTGACATATTTTTTTGAATAGGGAACAAATATAAGGAATAATCGGTTGCGAGTTAACGACATCAATTTTTTAGTTGTGTGACTTATTTTTTTGAAACGGAATTTAAAAACTATTTTTGCAAGGATTGAAATCAGTGTATTACAGGAGAAATGAAAAATATGAATGATAATAAAACAACCCGCACCAGTTTTTTGAGTGCACTTTGCATTTTAACATTTATTGGAAGTACATCGTCTTTCATAGGTTACTTTCTGGCATCTGTTTTTTTTGAAAAAACCTCGGAGTTAATCATCAAATATTCAAACTGGCATTCGGTTGAGGCCATTTCTCCGTTTTACTTTACTTTGTTTATGGCGCTTTCAGCGGTTTCGTTGGTTGGTGCAATCAGAATGTGGAAATTGCACAGGGACGGCTTTTTTATTTATTCCATTGCGCAAATCATCCTGTTGTTTCTTCCGGTTATTTGGATTGGATGGAATTCGTTTTCGGTTACGGGTGCAATTTTTACCGGCGTTTTTGTGGTGGGATATGGAATGAGTTGGAAGTGGTTGAGGTGAGAGGAGGAGATTGATGGAGATTGGTGGAGATTAAAAGAGATTGATAGAAATTGGCAGAGAACAAACTGGATGTCGGAAACCTGACACAATTTTATCAGAAAAACTTTCTTTAAACATACAATTACACCGGGATTGGCGGAATTTATAAGTAGAAATATTGTTGTACTTTTATCCTTTCGAAAAAATCATTACAACTATTAGCCATGAATAAAACATTCCTTTTTCACGTTTTTCTATTTTCCGGAATCCTGTTTCTGTTTTCCTGTTCAAAAACCGAAATCATTTCTCCCCGCGAATCCATTGATTTGAGCGGAACCTGGCAGTTTGCACTCGATTCTGCCGGAGTTGGAATTCAGGATAAATGGTTTGAAATTCAGTTAAATGAACCAGTAAAACTACCGGGAACGCTCGATGAAAATGATAAAGGAATTATCAATACCAACCGCGCAGAAACCATGCGTCTTTCAAGAGAACGTACTTTTGAAGGAATGGCCTGGTATCAAAAGAAAATTAACATCGAAAACAAGTGGGATGGCAAGGAAATTCTCCTGACCCTTGAAAGGACAAAACCAACGAAAATCTGGGTTGACAACAATTTTGCAGGAGAAAGTTCTATCATTTTAACTCCTCAAAAATTCAATGTGACCCGGTTTTTAACACCCGGCGAACACACGATCACAATCCTTGTAAATAATGGCGAGAATTCGGTACCCAACGGAATTAAAGGTTCACACGCCTGGACAGAACATACGCAAACCAACTGGAACGGGATTATTGGTGAAATTCTGCTGGAAGCAATCCCGAAAAACTATATTCAGTTGGTAAAAGTAAAGCCTGACACTGAAAATAAACAGGCAAATGTTACCTTAAAAATCATAAACAGCGGAAATGAAAAAATAAATGCAAAAATTAAATTGAATGCCAACGCCTGGAATACAGAAATAATTCACAACGCACCTTCAAAAACATACAGAATAGCTTTAGATCCGGGCGAAAATCTGGTGGAACTTATTTACCAAATCGGCAATAAAATGCAGCTTTGGAGCGAATTCTCCCCTGCCCTTTATAAACTAAATGCCAAATTAATCACACATGAAGGAAACGATAATCTGCAGGTTGATTTTGGAATGCGGAAATTTTCTGCTGGCGAAACTCAGTTTCAAATTAACGGATTAACCACTTTTTTACGCGGCGAACACAATGCCTGCTTTTTTCCGTTAACCGCGTATCCGCCGATGGATGTGGAAAGCTGGCGGCATGTTTTTCAGATTGCCAAAACCTATGGAATCAACCACTATCGGTTTCATTCGTGGACACCTCCAAATGCAGCATTTGCCGCCGCCGATATTGAAGGTATTTACATGCAACCCGAATTGCCTTACTGGGGCAGGTTGCGTGAAGACGATCCTTCAGGGCTGAATGAATTCCTGACTTCAGAAGGGGAAAATATTCTGGAAAAATACGGAACTCACGCCTCGTTTGTAATGTTTGCCCTCGGTAATGAATTGAGCGGGAGCCTGGAACAAATGCAGAAAATGGTTAAGCATTTTAAAACACTTGACAGTGAAAAATTAGTTGCTTTCGGTTCAAACAATTATCTTGGAACACGGGGACAGGCGGAAGGTGAAGATTATTATACCACCTGCAGGGTTGGAGCCGACACCGATACTACTTTCAGCACGCACACGCGCGCATCGTTTTCATTTGCTGATGCTTACGATGGCGGATACATTAACGGGCGATACCCTTCAACCAATTTAAATTATGCCGGGGCAATCAGCAAATGTTCGGTTCCGGTTATCGGTCACGAAATTGCCCAGTTCCAGATTTATCCAAATTACGAAGAGATGAAAAAATATACAGGCGTTTTAAAACCCTGGAATTTCGAAATATTTAAGCAGCGAATAATTGATGCGGGAATGGAAGATCAGGTGCTGGATTTTTTCAAAGCCTCAGGAGCGGCAAGTATGCTGTGTTACAGGGCAGATATAGAAATGGCACTGCGCACGCCGGGATTTGGCGGTTTTCAAATGCTCGACCTTCAGGATTTTCCCGGGCAGGGCAGTGCGCTTGTCGGAATACTCGATGCTTTTATGGACAGTAAAGGATTGATAACACCCGAAGAATTTTCTCAATTCTGCAACCGGGTCGTGCCGCTTTTGATTATGGAAAAATATTGCTGGGAGAATTCAGAAACTTTTCAGGCTAAAATTCAGGTTGCCAACTTTTCGGAGAAAACTTTAAACCAGCAAATTGTAAAATGGGTATTGAAGAATGTGAATGGACAAGTCGTTGAAAGTGGAGCAGAAACAAAAAATTTGCTTCAGGGAAAACTGAATGAGGTTTTAACAATCGGCATTGATTTATCAGAAATAAAAACACCACAGAAATGTACGTTACAAATTTCTCTGAATGGAACTCCGTATAAGAATAGTTATCCTGTTTGGGTTTATCCTAAGATCGAGAATACAGAGGTTCCTTCGGACATTTTTGTTGCCGGAAAATTGAACACCGAAGTTTTGAAAAAACTTGAGTCAGGTGAAAAAGTGTTGCTTTTCCCAAATCCCAACGACTTCAAAGAATTAACGGTTGGTGGTTTATTTACTCCCGATTACTGGAATTACAAAATGTTCAAAGGAATTTCCGAAAACAACAAAAAACCGGTTTCTCCGGGAACGATGGGAATTCTAACCAATCCGGCGCATCCTCTTTTTAAATCGTTCCCTGCCGAATTTCACAGCAACTGGCAATGGTGGGCGATTGTAAAAAACAGTCATCCATTTATCCTTGACAATGCCCCGGCCGGGTACAAACCTTTGGTTCAGGTAGTTGATAATATTGAAAGAAATCACAAACTGGGATTGATTTTTGAATTCAGCGTGGGAGAAGGAAAATTGCTGGTTTGCATGTCAGACCTCTCTTCAGTTCAGGATAAACCGGAAGGAAGACAATTTTACAAAAGCATTCTGGAATACATGAATTCTGATGATTTTCAACCTACCATAAAAATTACTTCCGCAGAATTGAAAACTTTGTTTAGCAAAACGGTGTTAAAGAAAAGTATCAAAACAATTGGGAATATCTCTTATCAGTAAGAAAGGCCCCTCCCAACCTCCCCAAAGGGAGGAATAAAAAAAAACAACTAAAAAAATGAAAATGAAAAACAGAACTATCATATTTGAAAAACGTCCGGTTGGCAAACCAACAGCAGAATGTTTCAGGTTTACAGAAAATCCGGTTCCTGAACCCGGGGAAGGTGAAGTGCTGTTGAAATCTCTTTTTGTGTCGGT
>DATITY010000415.1:0-3693 GCA_035467235.1 Draconibacterium sp.
GTAAACTGTGCAATTTTTATGGAAAGGTCTTTCAGCGAACCAACAATGGCGTTAAACTCGTTGTCGTTTTCGGGCATTATATCGTTTAACGATTCAACTTTGGCTTTAAAATAGGGAGTTTCGGATACAAAACCTGCAATCCGGTAACGTCGTTTTCCCTGAATGATAACTGATGTTGAACCATCGGGCATTTCGAGCACTTTCAGAATTTCGGCAACCGTACCGATTTCAAAAATATCGGTTGTTTTTGGATGGTCAACCGTGTAATCTCTTTGGGCCACTGTTCCCAGCAGCTTGCTTCCACGATTTACATCGCGAATGAGTTCAAGTGAAGCTTCGCGGCCAACTGTAATTGGAAGAACAACTCCCGGAAAAAGAACTGTATTACGAAGCGGTAGAATAGGCAGTACATCGGGTACCTCCGTGTTTTTCAGATCGCGGTCGTCGCCGTCGGCAATGATTGGAATGATTTCAGTTTCATTATCCATTGATCCTATCCCAAATATATGTTGAAATCCTGAATTTTTAATTTTACCCATTTTTATTGATTTTGTGACAATCTGGCTTAACCAGTTTGTTTAAGTAACAGGCATATCGCTTTGCAATAGATGTGCCACTAAAATAAAAGATAAATGATTGCTATTTGTTCAAGTAGTTGGCACTTTTTTTACTGACAAGATAGCACTTGATGGCAAAAAAAAAGCCCCGGAGTTCGGAGCTTTGTATATAGCAACAAAAATTTATTTTTTCCTGTTTTCCATGTGTTTACCGTAACGGGTCATGAATTTATCAACACGTCCTGCACTGTCAACCAGTGTAACTTTACCAGTATAAAACGGATGCGAAGAACTCGAGATCTCGATTTTGAATACCGGGTATTCAACGCCATCAACAACTTCTGTTTCGCGCGTATGCACTGTTGATTTGGTCAGCCATGTATGTCCGTTCGACATATCTTTGAAAGCAACCAGTCTGTATTCTTTCGGATGAATATCTTTTTTCATTTTTCTGTTTTTTATTTTGAATGGTTACATTTCAAAACTGCAATCCATTCGTTATTTGTTATTAATCCTTTTTCAATCGGGCTGCAAAGATAAATATAGTTCTTTATAAACCAAAAAAGTAAACTTAATTTTTACCTGTTTTTGCCTTAACTTTTTCATTTAATATTTCGGGGCCAATAATTGGTGCACGAACAAACTGTTTTTCACGGTCGAAAAGGTAGCGCATGGTATAATGTGTTTTTGCCCTTTTCGCGCCGGTTGCTTCGTAAACGGCAATGATTTTTGGATTAAAATCACCTGCCCACGAAAGTTCGATTTCGGTATATTGGGGTTTCTTTTTCATGATCTGATTTTGATGCCAGAAAATAGCCGACTCAACTCCTGAACGCTGATAAACCGGATCGATACCCATGATAAATATCCGTGTACGGGTCATCGTTTTTGTGTTTTTGTAATACAAAAATTTCAGAATACCCCACAGGTTTAATTTCCCATTCAATTTTCTGAGAATCTGGTTGATATCGGGAATCATCACAAAAAGCGCAATCGGCTTTTCTTCATGGTAAGCAAACCAAATCATTTCGGGGTCTAAAATGGCTTTCGAGTTGTTTACAAAGTCGCGGATATCATCGGGATCAATTGGTTTGTAATGTTCGTGAAAAGCCCACGCTGCATCATAAATTGTACAGAAATCCTGCACAAACTTATCGGTTTCCTTAAAATTGATATGTTTAAAATGGTATTGAGGTTTCTTTGCTATCCACTCTGCTATTTTCCAGAAACGTCCGGGAAATGGAACAGTAAAATCGAGGTGATAGGAATACTGCTTAAAATACACTTCGAATCCGAAATTGCGGAATAGTTTTTCGTAATATGGTGGATTGTAAGGCATTCCATAACCCTGCGGCATAAAACCGTCAACCAACAAGCCCCAGTTTACATAGTTCTCTCCAAAATTGATGGGGCCGTCCATGGCTTCCATTCCGTTGGCTTTATTCCATTTAACGGCAGCAGTAAAAAGCAGGTTTGCCGCTTCCTGGTTGTCAACACATTCAAAAAATCCACAACCTCCGGAGGGCTGTTCGTAGGTATATGCAAGGTTTCCGTTGATAAAAGCGGCAATTCTTCCCAGTAATTTCCCATTATCATCAGTTAAAATCCAGCGGATTGCTTTGCCGTTTTTAAAGGTTTTATTTTTGGCCGGATTAAAAATGTCTTCTACCATACTCTCCAGCGGACATGCCCAGTTGGGATCGTTTTTATATATAAGATGAGGAACACGGTGAAATTGCTGACGGGTTTTTTTATCGGTTACTTCAATTATTTGCATAATGTTGTTTTGGCTAAAATTAGTAATAATCAATAAAAAAGGATTCTATCTCTTTTAAAAAGATGGAATCCTTATCCTGAAAATCTAAACTTTTCCAAAGTTCAAAACTTTGAAAAATAACTTTTTTCAAAGTTTTGTTTTATTAATCCCTGCTTGCCAGTTTCGAAAGCAGTCGCAGAATTTCGAGGTACAACCAGATAAGTGTTACCATCAAACCAAAAGCGCCGTACCACTCCATGTATTTAGGGGCACCGGCTCCTGCTGCTTCTTCAATAAACGAGAAGTCGAGAACCAGGTTCAAGGCAGCAACTGCCACAATCACCAGACTGATCCCAATGCTTAAATTACTGTTTCCGTGAAGGAAAGAAAATTCCATCCCGAATAAACCACCGATAAAACTTACCAGGTAAACCACGGCAATACCCGCAGTGGCTGCAAAAATTCCCATTTTCAGTTTTTGTGTCACTTTAATAATTCCTGAACGGTACAAAAACAACATGGCAAAAAACACAGCAAGTGTTAACAGCACCGCGCGCATAACCAATCCGGGATACATCGACTCGAAAAGGGCAGATATTCCACCGAGCAAAAGACCTTCGAAAATGGCATAAATGGGTGCCGAAATTCCCGAACTCTTCGGACGGAATGCAGTTACAAGCGCTGTAATCAAACCACCGATTCCTCCACCAATAACCCAGGGCATCACAGCGGCAGCGCCACCTTCGGGATTAACCTGAATGGCAGCAAAAAATTTATTCCAGACAAAAATGGCCGCTGCAATTACAATCAGCAGCATCAGCGCGGTTTTATTAATGGTTCCGTTAATCGTCATCGCTTCCGACTGGTAACTGTAATCCCTGCTGAAAGTGTTTTCTTTTAAAACCGGATTTGAGGATCTTGTCAAATTCATCATATTTATTCAAATTAATTGTTCAACATTAAAATTCTTAAATTGTGTTAGCATGTAAACAAAAAACCTGCCGTTTAGGTTTTGCATGACAAGTTTACAGCGAGTTTGCAACAAACATGTAAAATTAAAGGAATTAAAATTTCTGAATTAAGATACTCACAAAAGTCTGTTTTTTAATTTCGAATTTTTAATCTTTAATTGTCCCCCGAAAATAATCGCTAGTGAGCTCTTCGTAAAGCTCTTCTCCCTGATTTACAGCATTTTCAGAGTCGCTCATTTGCAGGATTTGGGCAAGTTCGATGGTTTGCCGGTGTAAATATTCCGATCGTTTTCCCAACGCCAGAACGGTTCTGTAAAATACGGTGTTTAAAGTGCTGTCTTTTGCCAAAGTTGGCAGTTCTTCGAAAAAAGGTTCGAACATTTCGTCGATGGCCGATTTATCTGTAAGA
>DATITY010000416.1:0-3804 GCA_035467235.1 Draconibacterium sp.
GCGATAAGTTACTTTCTCCCTGTCAGGAGTTGTCAGTGCAATAGTTCCCCATGCCGGATCGTTCGGGTCAACACCATCGCTTGTCATGTAAATTCCGCGTACCTGCGCACCTGATTTGAAGCTGTTGATGTTTTTGTCTGCACCATCGGGAATAAAATCACCTTTCCAGTCGCGGTGATATTTACTTCCGTCAACCCCGATAAAGTTGCGCATGGTACCGCAAACGGCTACCTCCATTGGTTTGTCGGTATTATTTGTTACTTCATATTTCAAAACTGAAATGGGAATGCTGCTTGCATCACTGTTTCCCGGGATAAAAGGATTAAATCCTTTAATTTTAACCGAAACAGGCAAAAGATCATCGTCAAGATTCACCTGTCCAAAAGGATATGCAGCATCGAACGAAGCTGACGAGAATCGCGGCATTCCGTGATTATTTACAGGGCGACCTTCGTAATGTTGGTATTCGCTTGGGTGAAATGGGCCAATCAGTGCTTTTGTTATTGCACTTTTCCCTTCAGGTTTTACATACACCGCAAAAAATGGCGCATTGTTTCCCTTTGTAACGGTACTGAATTTGATTCCCGGCCGGTTCATAATTTGCCAGTCGCGCAGTTCGCCCCTGCCACCCAGCGAAACTGTTCCCGTGCCAATTCCTCCCAGTGGAAGTGCAATGTTTAACAGGTGATCCTGGTCGTAGTGTTTTAATATCGGCCAGTCGCGATTTTGAGCAAACATAGAAACGGAGGTCAGCACAATTGAAATCAGTATTAGTGTTAGTCTGTTCATCACATTCAGTTTAGTGTAAAAACATAAATTTTCGAATAATATAATTTTAAACAAATTGCCAATGAGTTATGCAATGTTTAAAAATAGGAATTAAAGCGATAACAGATTGAATTTGTAAATAAAAAAGGTGGTTGGAAAATTTCGTTTCCAACCACCTTTTGATTTTTCTGTATTTCGGTAGAACCGATGTTACCTCCGGCTGAATTTTTCGGCTTTGATTACTTTTCCTTCACCAGAAATCCTGCAAATATAAATTCCTTGTTTCAGCGATTCGGTATTTACACTGAATTCATGACCATCAGAAACATTGGAAATGATTTCAGCTGAAACCAATTTTCCCATAATATCGCATATTTCAACATTAACTTTGGATTGATATTGTCCTGAATACCTGATGTTTAATTTGCTGGTAACAGGATTTGGCCAAAGTTTTATTTCAGGTTCAGCCTTTATATCTTCGATACCTGTAACCGAAGCTTTCAACGAGATATTTTCTGAATAAACCACATTTCCAAGTAAGTCTTTGATAATCATGTTCGACTCGTTTCCACCGCAGTTAATTGCATCGAGTGGGATGCTGTCGGCCTCAACCATGGTTCCGTTGCAAAGGTGCCATTCAACTTTCATATCAGAGCCAACATCAGGGTGAACATACATTTTTTCGCTTTCTCCCATCAACCTCCAGTTTACCTTCGAACCCGGTGTAATGGGTGTAATTGATCCATCTGCACTCAGTATGAAATCGGTCCAAACAACACAGCCACCGGGCATCAGCGCTTTAACAGAATAGTTTTGTGTTGGGCAGAGACCTGACACACTAGAAAGTGTATCGCCGGTTGACCAGCTAACTAAAACCGGAGTAACAAGTGAATCTTCCAGATAAACATTTACTGACGCCCATCCTGCACACGATGACATTTCGATTGGAAAACCGCCAACAACCTCAATATTGTAAAGACAAACAGGATCAACAATTACAGTATCAACGTACCCGCCGTTTACATACACTTCGCTGCAATAAGTATTGGTGCAACTGTCGGCAAAAGTCACAGTGAGGCATACTTTATGAACCGGCTGAAAAATATTGAAAGTAACAAGCGGTTCTTTTTCGGTTCTGGTAGTACCATCCTCGAATTTCCAAAGGCGCGACAAAATTTCACCTTCAGATACATCAACAAGTTGGATTGGAACTACTTCTGGAATGGAAACAATATCTTTAGGTATGTAATAATTAAAATAAACCGGGCATTTTACGGGTTCAGGATCAGTCCATGTTTCTCCAAAAACCTGGATGTTTTCACAATAATATGTTTTGCATCCATTGGCTGTTATAACCGTCAGGCAAACGGTACGAAAATGATCGGGATTGAAATAATAAGCTGTATCGATTATAGTTGAATCTGCATTAACCGATTGAATGTAGGTGTGCGTAGGATTGGGTTCGTTACTGGTGGTTCCATCTCCAAAATCCCAATACCATTCAATTGGTTCGGGGAATGCCTTTGAGTAGAACTCAACCAACATCGAGGGCAGCGGGCTCATGAGTATATCCTTTCTATTGAATCCAAACGCTACAAAACAATCACTTATCACTGTATCAGAGATTATAGTATCTGTAATTACAGGATATTGCAGATAAACGGGTTCGCAAATGGTACTTGTGCAACCCTCGGCTCCTGTTACGGTGAGACAGACTTTATATTCAGGTTGATCGAGACTGAATTTATGCATCGGTTCTTTTTCGGTACTTGTGGTTCCGTCACCTAACTGCCAGAAGTAATTCAGGTCTTTACCTTCGGAATAATTATTAAAAACGATGTTTGCTGTCGTATCGCGGTCCGATTCGTAATATGTAAACAGTGACCGGCAGGCAGGTTCATTTGGAAAAGTACCAATATCAAAAATATTTATGGTTTCACAATAGGTTTCTTCGCATCCATCAACGGTAACAACGGTAAGGCAAATGGTCCTGAAAGGATTTGGATCAACCAGAACCGAATCAGCCGGCATAATTAGCTTAAACTCATGGGTTGGATAGCCTTCGGTGCTGGTTGCTCCATCGCCAAAGTCCCAAAACCATTCTATTGCTTCGGGATAGGATTTATAATAGAAATTTACCAAAGCTGCTGATTGAGTCGAATCAGATATGTCTTTTGCATCATACCCAAAGGCAACTTCACATTTCTGCGGAAGAATAACAGGGTTATTCGGATAAACAGTTTCACAGAAAGTGCTTTTACAACTGTCGGCACCAACTACGGTAAGACAAACATTAAATTCAGATTGCTTCATGCTGAATTTCATTTCCGGTTCAAATTCGGAGCTGTTAGCCATATCGCCAAATTGCCAATTGTATTTCAGATCGTTACCCATCGATCCGTTAACAAATTTGAATGTTACCATCCCTTCGGCACTGTCGCGGGCTGTTTCATAGAATTTAAAATGAGCCAGACAACTTTGTTGTTCATATAAAGTACCATCCATAATATTAATAAGCTGAGAGAATGTACTCTTACAGCTATCAGTAACAATAGTGAGTGTCACGGTGCGGTAAGGATTTATTTTCACATCCGGCCCCCCAATGGGGTGATTGAAAATAAACATCGGATTTTGTTCGTCGCTTGTGCTTCCATCGCCAAAATCCCAGTACCAGGCTTTTACATTGCCTTCGGATGTATCGTAAAAATCAATTGCCGTGGCAGGTATAAGCGTGTAAATATTTGGGTTGACCGCAAATTTAAATGCCGCTTTACAATCGCCTGTACTGTAAAAATCCTGCGCACTTGTTGTAAGGGAAATTATTAGTAAACCAAGTAAAATTGTCCGTTTCATAATTTCAATTTTTAGGTAAAACAATTTGAAGACGGAATTTCCCTTTAAAAGGTTGCGTTTAATTTTTACAAATTTAGATTACAATTATTTAACCCCTGTCGTTCCTCCTCCTTTCAAAGTAAGGTCCATCGGTTTATTTGTTTTCCATGCTCCCCTTGTAAAATCAGGTATATCGACTGAATT
>DATITY010000417.1:0-16066 GCA_035467235.1 Draconibacterium sp.
TTATTTTTTCAAGTTAAACTTCAACAGCATGTCGATTAAAGAAATAGATGCGTCTTCCATGTTACTGGTAATACTTTCTATTTTAGCAACACAGTAATTGTAGAAAATCTGCAGAATGATTGCCACGATAAGACCAAATACGGTAGTGATTAAAGCTACTTTTATACCGCCGGCAACCAAAGTAGGAGAAATGTCACCTGCAGCTTCAATTGCATCAAAAGCGCCAATCATCCCAATAACTGTTCCCATGAACCCGAGCATTGGGCCTAACGCAATGAAAAGTGCAATCCAGCTCAAACCCCTGTCTAATAAACTGGCCTGTACACCGCCATAAGCGATAACTGACTTTTCAGCCACATCCAATCCCTCATCTGCTCTGTCTAAGCCCTGATAGAAGATACTGGCAACCGGACCACTTGTATTGCGGCAAACATCTTTTGCTGCTTCAATACCACCATTTTCCAGCGCTGCTTCAATTTTAGCCAATAATTTTTTGGTGTTGGTTGTAGCAAGATTAAGGTAAAGTACCCTTTCTATTGCAAACGCCAACCCTAAAATCAGCGTAAGTAATATTGAGGTCATAAAACCTGCACCACCTTCAATAAACTTTTGTTTCAACTGGCTGTGAAACGATTTTCCTTCTTCAGCTGCTGCGGCAGCCGCTTCTTCAGAATCTGATGCTACAGCCACCTGTGCAGGAGCTGCCTTTTGTGTAGCTGTTGTGTCCTGTGCAACTACGACGTTTGACGCCATAAAAACCAGCATCCCAAATACTGCTATTAACGCGAATAGTCTTTTCATAATTGTTTTAAATTTTTAATTAATAATTCTCTAATTTGTTTGTATTGATTTTTATTTAAAAAAATTTCGCTCCGGCAAAGCAAAAAATTGCTTCCTTTTTTAATAATTCAAATGTACAATATTTCCATGAACACATCCCCAAAAAAATTGGCGGAGAGAGAGGGATTCGAACCCTCGGTACCGTTTTGCAGTACACACGCTTTCCAGGCGTGCCAGTTAAGCCACTCCTGCATCTCTCCAATTAACTCTTATATAAAATGCAAGAGTAATATCATCAAAAAAAGAACTGAACTCAAATTTTCTCTCGATTTGCCGGGATGTGTTTTGCCACTTTACACCACTGCTTTTTTATCAACTGACACCTCCAAAATGAGGGGTGCAAATTAATAAAATTTTGTGAATTAAAAATAAACTATTCACTAATTTCCCCCCGCAAACTTTTATTGAGGTACATTTTGATTTCGCTGTTGCTTAAACCTTGTCCCAGCAGGAACATTAATTTGGTAATAGCAGCTTCAGTGGTCATATCTTTTCCTGAAACTACTCCGGCATTCAGCAATTCCATACTGGTTTCGTATTGCCCCATTATAACACGGCCACCTTCGCACTGAGTGATATTTAAAAACACAATCCCCTTTTTTATGGCTCTTTTTATACAATTAATTAACCACTGTGTTGTTGGCACATTACCTGAACCAAAAGTTTCCAGAACAATTCCCTTTAATCCCGGTATATCCATAATCGACTTAAAAACCCTTTCGCTAATTCCCGGAAACATTTTAATTATAACAACGTTATCATCGAATTTGGTATTAACCTTTAAAATACCCTTATTTTCAGGGCGGTAAATAAATTCGCTGCTGAAACGAATATCAACACCTGCAACCGCGAGTGCCGGATAATTTACCGAATGAAATGCACTAAACTGCTCCGAGTCTCTTTTTACAGTCCGGTTTCCGCGATACAATCTAAAATCGAAATAAATGCATACTTCGGGTACTTTACTTTTTCCGCCTTCTTTGGCAGCAGCTATTTCAACCGATGTAATCAGGTTTTCCTTTCCATCGGTTCTGATTGTTCCAATTGGAAGTTGTGAACCTGTCAAAATGATTGGCTTATCCAGATTTTCGAACATGTAACTCAACGCCGATGCAGTGTATGCCATTGTATCGGTGCCATGTAATATCACAAAACCATCGAAATCATTATAATTCTTTTTTATTGTAAGTGCGATTTTTATCCAAACCGATGGATTCATGTTTGAAGAATCGAGAGCTGGTTTAAAAATAACTGTTTGAATGTTGTAATTGAATTTATTGAGTTCGGGGACTTCGTTTAAAATCTGATCGAACTTAACCGGCGCCAAAGTACCCGATTCCGGCCGTTGAACCATTCCGATCGTTCCACCGGTATAAATAATTAATATTGAAGTTTTGCCGCTCTTTTCTGATGCCATAAGAATGGTTCGATTTGGCCGCAATTTATCAAATTTCGAACAATTTCCGTGCGTTTGCGGTTGTTATTTCTGCTATTTCTTTAATGGGCAGCTGATAGATTTCGGCTACTTTTTGTGCAACATAAACCAAATATGAGCTTTCATTCCGTCTGCCTCGTTTCGGGTCGGGTGCCAAATAAGGTGCATCGGTTTCCAAAACCAGGTTCTTTATCGCAACTTTCTGAAGTACCTGATTCAGATTACTGTTTTTATAAGTTACTACTCCTCCGATTCCAAGTAAAAATCCCAAATCAATTATTTTCTGTGCCTCTGTTTCGTCTCCCGAAAAACAATGAAAAATACCATTCAAAGTACCATCCTGTTCTTCTGTGACAATTTCAAACACTTCGTTGAATGATTCTCTAACATGAATAACAATAGGTAGTTTACGTGATTTGGCCAACTTTATCTGATAACGAAAAGCTTCCTTTTGTTCTTGAATATAAGTGCGATCCCAATAAAGGTCGATTCCAATTTCACCAATACCGTAAAATTTTTGCCTGTCGAGCCAATATTCAACAACTGACAATTCTTCTTTAAAATCTTTGGAAACAGAAGTAGGATGTAACCCCATTAAAGGATAGCAAACATGCGGATATGAATTACTCAAATCGAGCAGCCTTTTTATTGTGCCTGAATCGATGTTTGGAAGTACAATTTTTTTGACATCATTGTTGTAGGCATTTTGCAATGCTTCTTCAATGTCGTCATTGAAATCTTCAGAATAAATATGTGAGTGCGTATCAATCAGCATGTCAAAAAAATTTCGACAAATGTATAAAACCAATTTATCCTGAAACACAATTCAACTTTAACAAAAAATTAAGTTTTCAATGTATTTCAGGATAAATATAAACTGATTGATACGTTTTGCCCGATTTATACAATTCCCTGCGCGAGCATTGCATCGGCGACTTTTACAAATCCGCCAACATTTGCACCTGTCACGTAATTGACTTTATTTCCGTTTTTCCCATAAGTAACACATGTTTCATGAATGTCTTTCATGATATGCTTTAGCCGCATGTCAACCTCTTCGCGCGACCAGTTATAACGCATACTGTTTTGCGACATTTCAAGACCCGAAACTGCCACCCCGCCTGCATTTACAGCTTTTCCGGGTGCATAATCAATTTGCCCTGAAAGATATTCCACAGCATCGGCAGTACAACCCATATTTGATGCTTCTGCCACCAGTTTACAGCCATTTTTCACAAGTTCCCTGGCATCGTCAAAGTTTAACTCATTCTCAGTGGCACAGGGCATCGCCAAATCAACGGGGACTTCCCACGGATGTTTTCCGGATATAAACCTGGCTCCAAACTCTTTTGCATAAGGTTCCACAATATCATTGTTGGTTGCGCGCAGTTGGAGTAAATACTCAACTTTGTCTCCCTTAATTCCTTCAGCATCATAAATATATCCATCGGGGCCAGAAATGGTAACCACTTTTCCTCCCAACTCATTAATTTTCGTAATTGTTCCCCAGGCTACATTACCAAATCCTGAAACAGAAATAATTTGTCCTTCAATGTCTTTTCCAATGCGGTGCAACATGTGCTGTGCAAAATATACAGCTCCAAAACCGGTAGCTTCGGGACGGACTAAACTTCCTCCCCATGCCAGGCCTTTGCCGGTTAAAACTCCGGTAAATTCGTTTTTTAATCTTTTATACTGACCAAATAAGTAACCAATCTCGCGGCCGCCAACTCCGATATCGCCGGCTGGTACATCGGTATTGGGGCCAATATGACGATAAAGTTCGGTCATAAACGATTGACAGAAACGCATAATTTCCCAGTCAGTTTTCCCTTTCGGACTAAAATCTGAACCCCCTTTTCCACCACCCATTGGCAAAGTGGTTAAACTGTTTTTAAATGTTTGCTCAAATCCCAGAAATTTCAGAATACTTAATGTAACGCTGGCATGAAAACGCAAACCTCCTTTGTACGGTCCAAGCGCTGAATTAAATTCCACACGATAGCCACGGTTAATTTGCACCTCTCCCCTGTCGTCAACCCACGGAACACGAAACATGATTACCCGCTCGGGCTCAACCATCCGTTCAAGGATTTTTGCTTTTTGGTATTTTGGATTTTTGTCGTAAAAATCCCAGATTGAACCAATAACTTCTTCGACTGCCTGATGAAATTCACTTTCTCCCGGAGTTCTCTTCTCCAAATTCGCAATGAATTCATTTATATCTGCTTTCATATAAAAACAATTTTAAATTTATCTCCAAAGGTATAATTCTTAAAAACGAAAAAACAAGATTTATTACATATTACACCAAGAACAACAGTATTGAATAACAACATGTTAGCCGGCAAACAAAGATGTTAAAGAACAGTGTGTGACAATTGTCAGATTTTTGGACACAAAAAAAAGCCCTTTCCTTTTACAGAAAGAGCTTTTTGTTAAATATTGTGGTTTCGATTACATCATTCCACCCATTCCACCCATTCCGCCGGGTCCACCCATTGGCATTGATGGTTTGTCTTCTTTTTCTTCAACAACAACTGCTTCGGTTGTCAGGAACATTCCTGCAATTGATGCAGCATTTTCAAGGGCAATACGAGCTACTTTGGCAGGATCAATAACTCCGGCTTCGTACAAATTCTGATAAACATCAGTACGTGCATTATAACCAAAATCACCTTTACCTTCTCTAACTTTCTGAGCAATAACTGCACCTTCTTTTCCCGCATTTGCGACGATTTGACGGAGTGGTTCTTCAATGGCACGTTTAATTATTTCAATTCCGGTTTGTTCATCATCGTTTTCACCTTTTAATGAATTTAATGATTCAATGGCACGAATATATGCTACTCCACCACCCGGAACAATTCCTTCTTCAACAGCGGCACGGGTTGCACTTAGTGCATCGTCAACACGGTCTTTCTTTTCTTTCATTTCAACTTCTGAAGTTGCGCCTACGTAAATTACTGCAACACCACCTGCCAATTTAGCAAGACGTTCCTGTAATTTTTCTTTATCGTAGTCTGAAGTTGTTGTTTCAATTTGTTTTTTAATCTGACCAACACGGGCAGAAATTGTTTCCGGTGCTCCTGCGCCATTTACAACTGTTGTTTTTTCCTTGTCAACAGTAATTTTTTCTGCTTTTCCCAACAAATCGAGAGTTGCCTGTTCCAGTTTCATACCTTTTTCTTCGGTAATTACGGTACCACCGGTTAATACGGCAATATCTTCAAGCATTTCCTTGCGACGATCACCAAAACCCGGAGCTTTAACAGCACACACTTTTAAAGAACCACGCAAGCGGTTTACCACTAAAGTTGCCAGCGCTTCGCCATCAACATCTTCAGAAATAATCATTAATGGGCGACCTGTTTGTGCAGATGCCTCAAGTATTGGAAGAAGATCTTTCATTGTGCTGATTTTTTTGTCGTGAATCAGGATAAATGGATTATCAAGTTCAGCAGCCATTTTTTCAGCATCGGTAATAAAATAAGGAGAAATATATCCCCGGTCGAACTGCATACCCTCAACTACATCAACATAAGTATCAGTACCTTTCGATTCTTCGATGGTTATTACGCCTTCTTTATGAACTTTCTGCATAGCTTCGGCAATCAACTTACCAATGGTATCATCGTTGTTAGCAGCAACTTTTGCAACCGATTCTATTTTTGCATAATCGTCGCCAATGGTTTGAGCTTGACTGGCAATGCTTTCAACAACTTTAGCAACTGCCTTGTCTATACCACGTTTCAAATCCATTGGATTTGCACCTGCTGCCACGTTTTTTAATCCAACAGTGATGATCGACTGGGCCAATACTGTTGCAGTTGTAGTTCCATCACCAGCATCATCGCCGGTTTTTGAAGCTACTTCCTTTACCATTTGTGCTCCAAGATTTTCGTATGCATTCGATAAATCAATTTCTTTTGCAACAGTAACACCGTCTTTCGTAATTTGAGGTGCTCCAAATTTTTTCTCAATAACTACATTGCGGCCTTTTGGACCGAGGGTTACTTTAACCGCATTTGATAATTTGTCCACGCCGCTCTTCAGCATTTCGCGTGCTTCAATTTCGAATTTAATTTCTTTTGACATAATATTTTCTTTTTTGATTTTAATTAAGCGATGTACAATACGTCAGATTGTGACATTAATAAATAATCTTCACCGTCAATGTGCAACTCTGTTCCTGAATATTTCCCGTAGAAAACAACATCACCAACTTTCAGTTCCATAGGTTCGTCTTTTTTTGCTGCTCCCGCCAAAATAACTGTACCTACCTGTGGTTTTTCTTTTGCTGAATCGGGAATAATAATTCCACTAACTGTTTTCTCTTCTGCTGCCTTGGGTTGAACCAGGATTTTTCCAGCCAGAATTTTACCTTTTAAATCTGCCATAGTTTTTATAGTTTTATATTAATTAAACATTATTATTAAAAAATCGACACGGTGGTTTTACACATTTTGTGCCAACCATACAAGAACATAGATTTCAGAATAAACCAAGACAAAGTTGCACAAGCCATTCAGCATTCTGGCCGAAAAATAGAAATAATCAACTAAATTTCAATCGATTACAAGCAATGACAAAAATTCTGACATGGTGGCAGACGATGTTAAAAATACGCTGGTTTGCCATAGATGGCAGTTAATTTATGAGGAGAGCCATCAATAGAAAAATTTAAATATTGCTATTCTTTTGGAATCAAAAAAGCCGCTTATCAAATGATAAACGGCTCTCACTATTGTTTATTTTTTTACTAATTGCCTGCTGAATCTGTTTCTGCCGGAGCAGTAGTTGGGAAATTAGGAACCTGAGTTGGGTCAACTGCTGTTTCTATTTGCTGCTGTACACGCGATTGGTCAACACCTGCTTCGCCACGGGGAATAAATGCAGAACCAATAACTGACAAAAACAACAATGTACCTGCCAAACCCCAGGTAGCTTTTTCGAGAAAATCGGCAGTTTTACGAACGCCCATTACCTGACCTGTTGATTGAAAATTACTGGCTAATCCGCCTCCTTTTGAGTTTTGCACCAATACTATTAATACTAACAGGACGCAAACGATGAATATTAAAACAGTTATAAGTGTGTACATTTTATTATGAATTAGTGTTCTTTAATTTTTCTATTTCCTCAATTTGGGTTGCAAAGTAAATACTTTTTTCCGGATATTTCAAACTTAATTTTTCATAGGCTTCCAACGCTTTTCCGTAATTTTTTTGCTGAAAATAAATTGCAGCCAAAGTTTCAGTAATTAACTCATCGTTTTCGGTTATCGACTTTTCTGCAACGTCAATTCTGCTTTCACTTTCACCCCTGTCCTCATCGCCCGGATTTCTTCTTATTGCGCCCGGTTTCGACAATAAAAATTTATCAATTAACGAATTACCGTCATTGTTTTCAGTGTCAATTCCATCAAAAACATGTATCGAATTATCAAATTCTGATTTTTCGTTCTTTTTTTGAGAATCTGAATTCAGATAATTATATAGTAATTTCCGATTCGATATCATCACAGCCACCTTTTTCAAAACAAACTGGTATTCCGGCGATTCAATTTGTTTCAAATTTTTAAGATACAACATCCACCCCAATTGAAACCAGGGATATTTTTCGGTCAACAACTTTAATTCAACAATAGTTTCGTTGTCTAATAAACTCCGGTTAAGGAGTGGATTTTTTAATTTCTCTGTTTGCATCGTTTACCAGTTGGCAATGGTGGCATTAAAAATATCTTCGGCTAATTTTACTATAATCAGCGATGTCAATTCATCTTCCACATCACTGATTGATAAGTTACTGTCAAAATCTTCGTAAGCTGAGAAATTGCGATCGAAGTTCTCTTCCGGGGATTTGCTGTTTGTATATTTTAATTTCACTGTAATGGTCAACCTGTTTTTTGCTGCCAGGTCGTCCTTTTGAATCGACATTGGACGCACTTCATAACCGGTAATTTGTCCTTCAAATTCGATGTCCCCATTTTCCTGAAGCTCATTCAACGAAGTTTGCCTTCGAAGTTTTTCGCGTAAATCTTCAGTAAATTTTTGACTTAAAGTCGGATTAATAAGTCTCGCTCTATTTGGGAAATAATAAACACTGTATGTTTTTATTGCCGGAGAAAGGTTGGCACCAGTAAACGAATACGACATTTTACAGGAAGGCATTAAAACTACCAGAGCCGCAAAAAGAATTATGTAAATATAAACCCGCTTAAGCATAAAATTAACCTTTAATGTCATACTCTTTAATTTTCCGGTAAAGTGTCCGTTCCGAGATTCCCAACTCCTGCGCTGCATATTTTCGTTTGCCTTTATTTTTATCGAGCGCCTTTTTTATCATTTCAATCTCTTTGTCCTCAAGTGATAGCGATTCTTCAACAAACTCTTCTGTGTCCTGGATGTTTTCCTTTTCAACCGATTCAATATGAATGTGCTTTGAAACCGGGTCTTTCGAAACATAACCTGCAGTATCAGTTTCATAGAGATTTCTGAAAATACGTGCATTATCACCAGTAACCGGAGATTCTTTATTTTCCATGATATCGAGGACCAGTTTTTTCAGATCGGTCATGTCGCGTTTCATATCAAACAAAACCTTATACAGAATTTCCCTTTCGTTCGAAAATGCGCTTTCCTCTGTTTTTGAGAAAAGTGCCGGTAAGTTTTTTGAAGAATCTGCAGGCAAATAATTCCTTAAAATTTCAGCAGTAATGTCTCTCTCTTTTTCGATTATTGAAATTTGCTCGGTAATATTTTTTAACTGCCTTACATTTCCAGGCCAGCGGTAACTCATTAAAAGTGCTTTTGCCTGTTCGTCCAGTATGATTGGAGGCATTCGGTATTTTTCTGCAAAATCGCGGGCAAATTTCCTGAATAATAAATTGATGTCATCGGGCCTTTCGCGCAGAGGAGTAACAACAATTGGAACAGTATTTAAACGGTAATATAAATCTTCCCTGAATTTTCCCTCTTCAATGGCTTCGGGCAAGTTAACATTTGTGGCTGCAATAACCCGAACGTTTGTTTTAATCATTTTCGATGAACCCACTTTTATGAATTCACCTGTTTCCAAAACTCGAAGTAAACGAACCTGGGTTGCAAGTGGCAATTCTCCAATTTCGTCGAGAAAAATAGTGCCACCGTCAGCTTCCTGGAAATAACCTTTTCTATCGGCAAGTGCACCCGTAAACGAGCCTTTTTCGTGGCCAAAAAGTTCAGAATCGATGGTTCCTTCGGGAATTGCACCACAGTTTACAGCAATGTATTTTCCATGTTTCCGGCTCGAAAACTGGTGAATTATCTGAGGGAATATCTCTTTCCCTGTTCCGCTTTCCCCCGTAATCAGAACCGACAAATCGGTTGGGGCAACCTGCACCGCAACCTCGATTGCACGGTTCAGCATTGCCGAATTCCCTATAATTTCGAATCGCTGTTTTATACCCTGTACATCCATAATAAAAAAGTAAAGCGCAAATTTACAATTTTTAGCTGGCAAACATTCCCTTTGCAAATTATTAACCTTTTTTATTAAAAGATTTGAGATAAACAGATTTGAGTATTGAGAATTATACTATTAATCTATTTCTATCTTTGTAACATGAAATTTATTGTTATCATACCGGCCCGTTTTCAATCAACACGTTTCCCCGGGAAACCGTTGGCCTTAATAAATGATAAACCCATGATTCAGTGGGTTTATGAAAATGCAGAAAAAGCAGTAAGGGATGTTTGGGTAGCTACCGATGATGAACGAATTTTTAAAGCGGTTGAAAATTTTGGCGGAAAAGCAGTTGAAACTCTTTCAACACACCAAAGTGGAACTGACCGTTGCGCTGAAGCTGCACGAATTATTGCGAAACAAACCAGTTTTGATGTGGTTATTAATGTACAGGGCGATGAACCATTTATACAATCTCAACAGATTGAACTACTGAAATCGTGCTTTACAACCGATGCTGATATTGCTACTCTAATTAAAAAGATTGAAACCACTGAAGAATTATTTAATCCGAACCGGCCAAAAGTGGTTACCGATAATCAGCAAAATGCCTTGTACTTTAGTCGTTCAACCATTCCGTATGTTCGCGGCACCGAAAATGAGAACTGGCTTTCGAAACATACTTTTTGGGCGCATATTGGAATGTACGCATATAAAACCAATGTACTTCAGCAGATTGCAATGCTGAAACACGGAAAACTGGAACTGTCAGAATCGTTGGAACAGTTGCGCTGGCTTGAAAATGGATTTAAAATTAAAACTGCGGTTACTGAACACCAGAGTATTGGCATTGACACACCCGAAGATTTAGCACACGCAATGCAACTTTTAAATAATAATGCTGTCTTATAATTAAAAGGCACATAATTTGTTAATGAAAAATTGTAACTTTGCAACAATGAGAATATTTTTACTTATATCATTCATAATAATTTCGGTATCGGGTTTTTCACAAAACCTGCAGGCGAATTCATCTGGCTGGAACAATCAGCTATCTGATGAAAGTAATCTGGCATCTGAACTTAAGGTGTATCCAAATCCATGTATTGATGGTAAAGTGACAATTGAATTCAATAATCAGGAAATCACCGAAATACGATTGACCAATATTGCCGGGAAAGAAGTTTTTCTGAAGAGATTTCAGTTTGCCGAAAACAAAAAACAGATTCAGCTAAACGAAATTCCGAACGGAATTTATATCCTTAGAATCATCACATCAGATCAAAAACTGGTGGTAAAAAAACTGATGGTTTCTAAAAATTAATAGTTTGTTGCCCCCTTTAATTTGAAAACTTCTATCCTCAATTCAGATTTTACTCACCAGTAAACCAAAGCTTAACAAAAAAGCATTATTTGCTTCACTGATATCGGTAATTTACAATCACTGAATTTTATGTATGTTTGAAACCAGTGATAGATGAAATTAGACTAAAAAAAATGCAGGAATTTGAGTTGGTTGGTTGGATAGGTGCAGTTACTTTTGTTATAGCATATTTATTTTTGAGTATTAAAATCTTGTCTCCTGATAAGATTTTATATCATGCTTTAAATGCCATAGGCGGACTTTGCCTTACTATCTCCTCTGGTTACTTAAAGGACACTCCCAGTTTTTTTGTTAATTTTGTTTGGATGTGTATTGCATTGTATTCAATATTTAGGGTAGTTAGGCTTGGGTTGAGAACTAAAAAGCAAACAACTACTTTTTGACTTGAAGGATTTCTATAACATGTTGTTTGTAATACTCAACTTTAATGTTGTACTCTTTTTTGTCGTCTACAATCCCAAGGTAATAATATGCACCCTCTAATAAAGCGAATATTATTTCAGTTTGCTTATCAATATTTTCGAGTTTAATAATTTCGCTTTTCTGAGCATCCATAAACGATTGTTTTAAGATTGAACGTAATGAATCATGCAGTTGTTTGAATTTGCTTTGGAATTTCTTGTTTCTATATACATGAGCATAACAGCTATAAAAAACACCATCATCGAACAATCGATTCCACTTTCTGGAAAACAATTTATCGATTAAATCAAGAAGCTTTTCGGTGGAATTTATTTCTCCATTGGACTTATATATTTGTAAATATTTTTCAAGAATGTAATCAATAAGAGCAACTTCAAGTTCTTGCTTCGACTTAAAATAATGAATGATTAAACTTGGATTAATTTTCAAATTATCAGCAACCTTTGCAATAGATGTTTTATCTAATCCTTCCCGTTTTGCAACAAAGTAAAATGATGTTACAATTTCCTTTTGTCGGATTTCCTTTAAACTTTTTCGCCCCATGTCATTATGGTAAATAGATTAAAACAGGATTCATTCAATTTTATCTTAATAATTCCATAAATTTTTTGAATACCATATATTTATGTAAACGTAAAACTAAAGAAAAAATAATTACATGCAAATTATATTGAATGAACGTTCAAACAAAATAGTTTTTTTAAAAATAATTCCTATTATTGTATGTATTAATCTTACTTAAAATCAATGTTCAATGAATTTAAAAAATACAGTTGACATCTTATTAATATAGAACAATATACTACTAATTTAAATTTTATGGAGAATTACATTTTGCATAACAGAGAACAAATTCGAAAATTTCTTTTCACTTGTGCCGTTTTGATTTCAATGTTTATGATGTCTTTTCAGGTTACTGCTCAGGGATTGCAGATAAGAGGAAAAGTTGTTGCAAAAAGCGACAATTCAGGACTCCCCGGAGTATCAATTGTTGTAAAAGGTACTTCAGTTGGAGTTGTAACCGATGTTGAAGGGAATTATCAAATTTCTGTACCTGATAACAATAGTAAACTTCTTTTTTCTTTTATAGGAATGGAAACGCAGGAAGTTGAAATTAAAGGCAGACAAGAGATTGACATTACATTGAATGAATCAACGGAAAATCTTGATGAAGTAATTGTAGTTGGTTATGGCACTCAAAAAAAGGAAAATCTTTCGGGTGCGGTAACCCAGGTTAACCTGAATACTATTAATAGCAGGCCAATAACAAATATTGCTCAGGGATTACAAGGGTTGGTTCCAAATTTAAATATCGATATGCTGGGCGGCGAGCCAGGATCATCTCCTTCATTTAATATTCGTGGATTCACTTCGATTAATGGTGGCTCACCCTTTATTCTAATTGATGGCGTACCATCAACAACAGAAGAACTAAACCGATTAAATCCTACTGACATTGAAACTCTTTCTGTTTTGAAAGATGCTTCGTCGGCTGCAATTTATGGAGCAAGAGCTGCATTTGGTGTAATATTACTTACTACAAAAAAAGGAAGCCAGACAGGAGTTCAAGTTGATTATAATGGATACATGTCTTATGGAAGGCCTACTGTATTGCCAGAACCAGTAAAAGATCCTTACTACATATTAACTACTCAAAAAGAGGCTGCCCGTGATTGGCAGGAACTTTTTAATCCTTCGCAACAACAGCTTGATTATGCACAACAACGATCTTTAGATCCTTCATTACCATCTGTAATTGTTGATCCTAACGACCCTGAAAAATGGTTTTATGCAGGAAATTTCGACTGGTATAATTTTTTCCTTAATGATTATGCTAAAACCAGTGATCATACCATGTCGATTCACGGAAAATCAGAAACTGTAAATTATTACTTCTCCGGCAATTATATGAATCAGGATGGTTTAATTAAAATTGCTGAGGATAAGTATGAAAGACTTAACATGAGAAGTAAAATAGAATTTACTGTAAACAAATGGTTATCCTTTTCAAATAATACAGTGCTTATTAATACAAACAGGAATAAACCTTCGCAGGATATTTTGTACGGAATTTATTATCCGGTACCTGTAGAAGTACCGTACAATCCGGATGGAACCTGGTCGGATACTTATGGTGGCCGGGAAGCTGCCCGTGTGCAGGAAGGTGGAGAAAGAAATGAAGAAACAAATGGTTTTCAATCGACCATTGCATTTACAGCCAAATTTCTTGAAAATGCTTTACAAATAAAGGGAGACTTCACTTATAAAAGGGAAAATACGACCCAATCTTTCACACAGAAAAAAGTGTATTACAGCCCGGGTCCCGGAATTATTAGAGACGATGGAACAAACAACAGTGCCTGGGAATGGTACTTTAATGATAAATATGCTGTTTCAAATATTTATGTGTCTTATAACAAAACATTCAATAAACATTTTATAAGTGCACTTTTGGGTTACAATCAGGAATCCAGAGTGAGTGAAAATTTCTGGGCAGAAAGAGCAGAACTAATCAGTGACGATCTACCTTCAATTGAACTTGCAACTGGAGAAATGGATGTAGGAGCTGGTTACTACGACTGGGCAATCAGAGGTGCTTTCCTTCGCTTAAACTATATTTTCAATGAAAAATACATTGTTGAATTAAATTCAAGATACGATGGATCATCCCGATTCCCTGAAGAAAACAGGTTTGGCTTCTTCCCTTCTTTTTCAGCAGCATGGCGATTGTCAGAAGAATCATTCATGGATTTTTCGAATAATTTTTTAAGCAACTTAAAATTTAGGGCTTCATGGGGGACTCTTGGAAATCAGAGCATCGGACCTTACGATTACATTGAACAAATGAGCACTTATAAAATTGGTGAGATTCTTGGGGGAACAAGACCGGTTGCAGTTGGCCCTCCACAATTGGTTGCTCAAAATTTTACATGGGAAACAGTTACTACAAAAAACCTCGGTGTTGACTTTGGTTTATTCGATGGTAAGTTTACGACCGAATTTGATTATTATATTCGTGACACAAAAAACATGCTTACAACCGGCAAAGAATTACCTGCTGTGCTGGGAGCTGACGAACCAAAAGAAAATGCAGCAGACTTACAAACAAAGGGATGGGAACTTTCTGTTAATTTAAATGAAAAATTTAATTTAGGAAATAATCCATTTCTATTAACTGCCCGATTTATTTTATCAGATAGCAGAACATATATTACCCGCTTCGATAATCCCAGTAAATTACTTTCTCAATACTACGAAGGTTATGAAATTGGTACCATTTGGGGTCTCCAAAATGATGGTTTTTTCAATTCCGAGGAAGAGATTGAAAATGGTCCTGATCAGAGATGGCTCTCACCATGGGGATTGGCAACCCAGGTTGGCTGGAACAGGTATGCTGATTTGAATAATGATGGATATATTAATGATGGGTCTCAGACGGTAAATGATCCGGGAGACCTTAAGATTATTGGCAACAATTCATCAAGATACAGATTTGGTTTTGATTTAACGGGGAACTGGAAAGGGATTGACTTACGGGTATTTTTACAGGGAATTTCAAAAAAGGATTTTTATCCGCAAGGTTATTTCTATTGGGGTCAATTTTATAAACCATATCAAAATACATACAAACATATGCAAGGCAAAACCTGGACAGAAGAAAACCATGACGCATTTTTCCCAAGGAATACAGCATGGTTGGCCGATGTGGGAGGCAAGGGTCTGTCAAGAGAACAAACTCAATATTTGATGAGTGCTGCTTATGTTAGACTTAAAAATTTAATGGTGGGATATCAAATACCAAAAAAACTAACATCTAAAATTGGAATTGACTATCTCCGGATTTATTTAAGTGGCGAAAATCTTTGGGAATGGTCTGGACTTACAGAAGTTTTTGATCCCGAAGCTGTAAATGATGCCTACTGGGATTGGGGATGGGTTTATCCTTTCCAAAGACGTTATGCAGTAGGATTAAATATCCGTTTTTAATCAAGGTTGTACCTATAAATATTTTTAATATGAAAACGATAAGAATTTTATTCATTATAATCATTTTTTTTACAGGATTTTCCTGTAACGATGAATTCCTTAACCGCTTGCCACAAACTCAACTTGCACCACAGAACTTTTTTAATAATGCTCAAGACCTTCAAACATATTCCAATGGATTTTACAGTATGTTGCCCGGTTCGGAAATTGCCACTGACGATGCACAAAGTGATAATACCCTGGCAGTTCAGGCAAGTGAGCTAACACGAATACTGACAACAGCCAATGCAAGCTCAGAGAATGTAACCAGCGGTTGGAATTGGGGAGATTTGCGTAAAATAAATTTCTTTCTTGAAAACTATCAACGGGTTGATGCAACAAAAGAATATAAGGCGCAATACGCAAGTGTTGCAAAATTTTTTCGGGCCATGTTCTATTATGATAAAATAAAACGATTTGGAATCGTTCCCTGGTATTCAGAAACAATGGGAACTGCCGATGAAGACTTATTGTACAAAGCACAGGATAGTCGCGAATTAGTGGTTGATTCA
>DATITY010000418.1:0-3269 GCA_035467235.1 Draconibacterium sp.
CAGCTTCGACAGTTATATCTGGAATTTTGTTGATTTTAAACCGGTTGTAAATGCTTTTACCGACCTGAAAGAACTTCCGGCAAAAACGCCACTTTCAGATGAAATTTCCAAAGACCTGGTAAAAAGAGGGTTTAAATTTGTAGGCTCGACGATAATTTATGCACACATGCAGGCAACCGGAATGGTAAACGACCACATGACTTATTGTTTTCGATACAATGAAGTAAATGGGATGAGTTGATAATCAAAAATATAATCATATTTATTTAAACTTTTAAACCAATTCGAGATGAAAAAACTTAACTTATTTGGAAAGTCCGCTATTGTTGTTTATGCAGTATTAATTGCACTTTTTTTAACAGGTTGTGCTGATGTTACCCCGATTACCGATTGCGTTGTTGACGAACCCTGCGGTTTTTGGTGGGGATTATGGCACGGAGTAATTGCGCCGGTAAGTTTTGTTGGGAGTTTGTTTATGGATGATGTTGCAATGTACGCCGTGAACAATAACGGTGGCTGGTACGACTTTGGATTTGTGCTTGGGGCAGGTATTTTATTTGGAGGAGGCGGAAAAGCAAGTAAATAGGATTTTTATCCGGTTTGAATTCATTTGTCAAATGTAACCAAAACATTGAGTTACTTGTTGGTGGCTGCTATTTTTGAACTGTGGTTGCGGGTGGCTGAAGTCCAACTTGTTCATTACAAAATAATATTCAAGTTCCAACCGAACCGTTATAGTGTAAAACTCCTTTTTCGGATTGGTTCACAATAACTTGCAGTCAATAAATTTTGTTAAAAAATTGAAAAATAAGCGATTGAAAAATTTTATTTTCTATTTTTGACGTTCATCAAAAAAACAGGTTTAAATAGGTTGATATGAAATTGCGCGTTTTTGTTACCGTAATTTTTGCGGTGGTATTTATAGTTTTTGGTTTTGCTTCAGGCAAGGGAGACAGCGACAAACCCAGTGTTGGTTATGTTTTTGAAGACGAAATTTTGTTGCCGGCTACACCGGTAAAAGATCAATACAGAACTGGAACCTGCTGGTCGTTCTCGGGTTTATCGTTTTTGGAATCGGAAATGTTACGGTTGGGGAAGCCCGAAGTTGATCTTTCTGAGATGTTCGTTGTACGGCTCACCTATTCAGAAAAAGCACAAAAATATATCAGGTTGCACGGCGACCAGAATTTCTCAGCCGGTGGCGCATTTCACGATGTAACAAACATGATTAAAAAATACGGAATTGTTCCTGAATCTGTTTACCGTGGTCTTGAATATGGCGAAACGAAACACGTACACGGGGAGATGGATAACCTTTTAAAGCAACAGGTTGAAGCAGTTGTTGATAAAAGTAATATCAAACTAAGTAAAGTTTGCAACGAAACGGTTGCTGCAACTTTAAATACGTATTTGGGCGAGGTTCCTCAGAGTTTTGAATACGAAGGGAAAAATTACACACCGCAAAGCTTTGCCACCGATTATATTGGATTAAACATGGACGATTACATTGAAATTTCGTCATATACTCACCATCCTTTTTACTCAAAGTTTATTCTTGAAGTACCCGACAACTGGTCGTGGGATGAGGTATATAATGTGCCTGTAAACGAGTTGGAAGAGATAATTGATTATTCGCTGGGCAACGGTTTTACTATTGCTTGGGCAGCCGATGTGAGCGAAAAAGGATTTGCCACGAGCAATAAAGGTGTGGCTATGTTACCTGCAGCGCCGGCTGCAGAAATGAGCAGTACAGAAATTCAGAAATGGGAAGCGCTTCCCGAGAAAGAGAAACAAAAGGAGTTGTATAAACTCGATAAACCTGTGGTTGAAATGGAAGTAACCCAGGAAATGCGGCAGCTTGCATTCGATAATTACGAAACTACCGACGATCATGGAATGCATATTATCGGGACAGCAAAAAGCCAGGATGGAAAGGTATTTTATAAAGTGAAAAATTCGTGGGGCGATTATAACGAATACAATGGTTATTTCTACGCTTCGAAACCTTATGTGAATTATAAAACAATGTCGATAATGGTTCACAAGGACGGAGTACCGCAACATATAAAGGAAAAACTAAAGCTTTAATGAGAAGCCCTTCAGAAAATCTGAGGGGTTTTTTTATCTTTGGTTTTATTCTAATTCGCCAAAATGATAAACAGAATCTGTCTTTTCCTTTTCCTTTTGTTTTCGATTAATGGATATGCGCAATCTACAGATGAAGATTACTCCTGGTGGAACGAACTGCATGGCTGGGAAGAAGGAGATCCCGGCTGGCGAAACTGGATAAAGATAACCCCGGGTTATTTAGGTCCAAACGCATTAGCTGTACCCGAAGTAAAAAGAGGATTTTTAAACCCAAAAACTGAAATCGAATTAACGGCATCCAGCCATTTTATGAAAGGCGATCCAACGCAGGATATTTCAGGAAGATTATTTGTTCCTTTTGCGCAAAGCAGAATTGCAGTGGAATTGTATGGTGTAATTATCGAGCATTTTGCATTTTCTGAGGAGATTAGAAACGAACGTTTTGCCAGGATTGAAGATGGTAAAGGATTTGCCTCAGGAGATCTTTATTTCAGCACATTGATTCAACTCTTAAAAGACCGTAAGTTTCCAAACACACTGCTGAGAATGGCCTGCAAAACTGCATCAGGCAACCAGTTGGAAGGCGCCCGGCATACCGATAGTCCGGGTTATTTTTTCGATTTGAGTTTTTCAAAAGAAGTGGTAAAAACCGAAAAAGGAATGTTTCGCCCTTTTGGACTGGCCGGATTTTACTCGTGGCAAACCAACGATGAACTTAACTTGCAAAACGATGCATTCATGTATGCACTCGGGGCCGATTACGAGCGGAACAACCTGATGCTTTCGGCCTCCTGGTCAGGCTATTCGGGCTACAAGGAAGAACGCGATAAACCAATGCAACTGAATTTCGAATTGCGCAAGGATTATAGCGGAAAAGCTTTCCGTATTCAATATATAAACGGATTGCGCGACTGGGAATATAAAACCGTAAAATTTTCGTTTATCTGGAAACTGAAACCGGTGAGTTAAATCGTGTTTTTTGAATCAGATTTGGTTAACTTTGTGGTCAAATTCAAATTATTTCTTTAAAAAAACAACAAAATAATGAAGAAACTTTCGCTGGTTATTTGTGTTTTCAACGAAGAACCAAACATCGCCCCACTTTCGGAACAGATAATTGCCGCACTTAACAACACCGATTTTGAAGCTATTTTTGTCGATGACGGATCGACAGACAATAC
>DATITY010000419.1:0-2254 GCA_035467235.1 Draconibacterium sp.
GGTTACAATTACGCTACTTGTACCACTGGCCTTTTTTATGGTTGCTAAAAATACCGGGATCGATTCAATGCAAATGAAAGCATCCGTGCTTGATTCGGCAATGCCGCTTGGATTAACGGCCTACGCGATTTCTTTGGAGTACAAACTTGAAGTACCGCTTGTTTCGCGGATTGTAGTGGTTTCAACAGTGCTGGCCATCGTTGTTATTCCGTTGTGGATTACATTTCTTGGATAACCTGAATTTAATTAAGTTTCAAAATAAGAATTTCAATTCTATACCTGTCAACTTTCCAATAAAAACCAATTCAGATTTGCTATTCATAGAAAAACTTTCTCCTTCCACCAATTCAAAACTCCCTCCCACTCCCTGCAAAATATATTCAAAAGGCTCGTTTTCAAAACAAAGGATTCCTTTGGTGCGGTAAATTTCCTTTTTATACAAATCGAGGGTGTACGAAAGCCATTCGGTAAATTTTTTCCTGTTTAACGGGTGTTGAAAAGTGAAGGTTTGCGATGCTATTTCTGAATGAACGGATTTTACGGCTGAAAAATCAGGAATAAACTTTTGTTGATGAATGATTGAATCCAGTTCAAACCCTGAGGAACTGCCAAATACTGAAAAATGAATTTTGCCCAACGTATTGATTCGGGAAATTTCGTTTTGAATTATTTCTTTTTGAGTTGCCGTTAACAGTTCCGATTTATTTACCAGAATGCAATCGGCTACAGCCAACTGTTTTAGCGATATTTCCTTTTCAGGTATAAGATTAAAATTCAATGTATCAACCAAACAAATCGTTCCGTTGAATTGATAAACCGAATGCAGGTTTTCATCCCTGAAAAACGGACGGATTACCGGAGTTGGATCGGCAATTCCGGTAGTTTCAATCAGCAGGTGTTCAACGTTTGGGAACCTTTCTGCAAGTTCGAGAAGAACCAATTCATATTCATCAGAAATTGTGCAACAGATACAACCTTGTTTCAATTCAAACATCTGGCTGGCATCCAATCCTTTTATGAGTTTTGTATCGATGGAAACATCGCCAAATTCGTTTTCAACCAAAGCAAATTGCTTATCGGGATTGTTCTTTAACAACTGATTGATAAACGTAGTTTTACCGGCTCCCAGAAAGCCGGTGACGATTGTTACTGCTATTTTATTGTTCGCATTCATCGATTCAAAAATAACATTTCTAAAAATAAAAAACCCTGAAGAACTTTCTGTTCCCCAGGGCTGTATTTTATTCAATTTTATTCTACTTTGAACTTTGAACCTGCCCGAATGAATTCGTTCAGGCGGGTCCGAAACTTTAAACTGTTTTTAGTACGCAAACAACGGAAAATCCTTCATCATCTGATGTACTTTTTCGCCCACCACTTTCAATGTGTTTACATCTTCAATGTTCGAAATTACATCGTCGATAAGTTGAACTATAACCGGCATCAAATCTTCTTTTACCCCGCGGGTTGTAATTGCTGGTGTTCCAACTCTTATTCCTGAAGTCTGGAACGGGCTCCGGCTGTCGAACGGAACCATGTTTTTGTTTACAGTGATATCAGCTTTTACCAGCGTATTTTCCACCTGTTTGCCTGTGATTTCAGGGAATTTTGCCCGCAAATCAATCAGCATAGAGTGGTTGTCTGTCCCGCCCGAAATTACTTTGTAACCCAAATCGACAAATGCTTTTGCCATTGCTTTTGCATTTACAATTACCTGCATCTGATATTCTTTGTACTCTGGTGCCAGTGCTTCGCCAAAAGCCACCGCTTTTGCTGCTATTACATGCTCCAGCGGACCACCCTGCTGACCCGGAAAAACAGCAGAGTCAAGCAAAGCCGACATCATTTTAATTTCGCCTTTTGGCGTTTTTAAACCCCATGGATTTTCAAAATCCTTTCCAATCAGAATAATTCCACCACGTGGGCCACGCAGAGTTTTGTGAGTTGTTGAGGTTACAACATGAGCGTGTAGAATCGGATTATCAAGCAAACCGGCAGCAATCAAACCGGCAGGATGTGCCATGTCGATCATCAGTAAAGCGCCAACTTTATCTGCAATTTCGCGCATCCGTTTATAATCCCAGTCGCGGCTGTATGCCGACGCACCGCCAATAATCAGCTTTGGCTTGTGTTCCAGTGCCAGCGCTTCCATTTGGTCATAGTCAACCAAACCGGTGTCTTCCTTTACCATGTAGGCAATCGGATTGTATAAAATTCCCGAAGAGTTAACCGGCGAACCATGCGAAAGGTGCCC
>DATITY010000420.1:0-5245 GCA_035467235.1 Draconibacterium sp.
ACAGAAATCCTGAAAAAAACGGTTTCCCTTTTGGAAAATAATGGTTTTGAGGTGGTCGGAGGTATTGCAACTTTGCCCGGCGAAGGAGTTGGCGTGACCCAGGAAGGACCGCTTACCTGGTTTAACTGGCAAAACCCGAAAACACAAGCCGACCTGAAAAAAATTGTGGATGAAACCACTCCGCTTTTTAACACCTTTATTCTCGACGATTTCTTTTGCACAGCCGACACAAGCCTCGAATCGAAACAGGCAAAAGGCGATAAAAGCTGGTCGGAATACAGGCGCGGAATGCTGACGGAAATTGCACAGTCGGTTTTTATCAACCCCGCAAAAGAAAAGAATCCGGATATCACCATGATTATCAAATATCCGCAGTGGTACGACCGTTTTCACCAGTTTGGTTACGACGTGGCCACCGAACCACCGCTTTTCGACAAGGTGTATGTGGGTACCGAAACACGCGGACAGTACACACAGCGTTACGGATTTGTACAGCCATACGAAGGTTTTCTCAATTATCGTTGGATTTCGACACTGGCAGGTGAAAAAATCGGTGCTGCATGGTTCGACCACGGCGATTGCAACGGAACTGATTTTATAGAACAGGCATATCAGTCGGTGCTGGCGGGTGCCAAAGAACTTGTAATTTTCAACTTTGGAGATTATCTGACCGGGCATCCCGGGCACCATTTACTCCGGCAGGATTTTGAAAAACTGGCCAACCTTGCTGCTGCACTGGCCAAAAATCCGGTGGTGGGAGTGGCAGGCTACAAACCTGCCAACAGCGACGCCGGTGGCGACCTGTACCTGATGGATTACATCGGGATGCTGGGTGTTTCGCTGGTTCCGGTTTCGGTGTATCCCGAAAATGCGGATGTTGTTTTTCTGCCAACACAGGCAGCAACCGATTCTGCAGTGGTTGAAAAAGTGGAAAAATCGCTGAACGAGGGTAAAAAAGTGGTGATGACAGCCGGCTTTCTGGCGCGTGCAAAAAATGGAGAAAAACTGGCACAACTTGCCGGAATCAAATATCCGTTGATACCCGAACAGATTTCAACCCAAATTATTCAGAATGATGGAAAAACCGACAGCCTGAAATTCGCACTTCAGACCGATTACCGGATTGAACCTGAAAATGCTGAAGTGGTGCTGCAGACCGCGGGAAAAACCACTGTTCCGTTTCTGGTCAGAAATAAAAATTTAGCCATTGTCAACACACACACTTTCTCGCAGGCCGATTTTGATGCGGTTGGCGAAGTGTTGCTTTGTCCCCGGCAGATTGGATTACTCGAATTGCCTAAATTGTGGGCTAACCAGCTCCGGAATGCTTTCAGTATTGAAGGAAACCGGATTTTGGATGCACCTGCCCGGATTACTTTTCAAAAGCTAGCCGATGGCAGTTTTGTGGTGCATAATTACAACCAGCAGAATACAAGCCTAATCATCAGCAATGAAAATGGAATACAATATTCCGATGGATTCACCACAGAACCGGTTTCAGGAACTGAAAAGAAAATCAGTTTAAATATGCCCCCGCGTTCCAGGATTTGGTTAAAACCGGAGAATTCAATTAAAAATTAGAAACTTAAAACGAAGGGAATGAAAAAGGATATTGAATCAAATAAATTTGGGACAGGAAACGGAAAGATTCATCCGTTTTCAAGGCGTTCTTTTTTGGGAGCTTCTGTCGCAGGGGCTGCCGGATTGGCATTTTCGCAATTCGGATGTTCTTCACCCAAAAATCCCGGACAGGATTCACCAAAAATTCAGGGTTTCGAAGACCAGTCAAATGAAATAAATCCTTATGAAGGATGGGTGGCTTTTTCTGACAGAAAAATAAAGATGGGTCTTGTTGGTCACGGAGTTTGCAAATTCGGGGCTGCCTTCGGATTTCAAAATCACCCGAATGTGGAAGTGGTGGCGGTGAGCGACCTGATTCCTGAACGTTGCGAAGTAATGGCAAAAGTCTGTAACTGTTCAAAAACTTATCCTTCGCTGGCGGAACTGGTAAAGGATAAAACCATTGAGGCCGTGTTTGTTGCCACCGATGCGCCTAATCACATGAAACACTGCCTAGAGGTTTTGAAGCATGGAAAACATGTGGCGGTGGCGGTTCCTGCTGTTTTTGGCTCGCTGGAAGATGCGGAAATTCTGTTTGAAGCAGTTAAAACCAGCGGATTGAAATACATGATGTTTGAAACTTCAATGTTCCGCGAAAGTTGTTATGCCATGCACCAGATTTATAAATCGGGAGGTTTTGGAGAACTGGTTTATTCTGAAGGTGAATATTATCACTACATGCAAAACCCCATAGACTCTTACAAGGGCTGGCGCATCGGGCTTCCGCCGCAATTTTACCCAACCCATTCCAACGCTTTTCAGGTTTGTGTTTCGGGAAGAAGTTTTACTGAGGTTTCGTGTCTGGGTATGCCAAGTATCATCCCGCATTTAAAACCCGAAAACAATATTTACAAAAATCCGTTTGGCACTGAAATCGCTCTTTTCCGCACAAGCGAAGGTGGGACGTCAAGGATGGCAGTCAGCTGGGATACTCCCGGCGACGACGGTGAAAAAGGACGCGTTCGTGGCCAAAAAGGTTCGTATTACGATAAATTTGAAGGACTGGAAGTTACCTTGCCTTCGCTGAACCGTCCACCGCTTCCTCCCGGAATGCCGCTGGGCGGTCATGGCGGTTCACACGGATATCTCACCAACGAATTTGTTCATGCCATTTTGCAGGACAGAAAACCGCTTGTTGATGTTGCCATGGCGCTGAATCTTACCGTTTCCGGAATTGTTGCACATCAGTCTGCCTTGAAAGACGGTGAGTTAATGAAAATTCCACAATATACTTTTTAAACAAATTTCAGTTTTAAACTGAAAAGTGTTGGAAAATCTATGTGTCCTTATGTGCCTATGTGGTTTACAAATAATTCTAACAATATAATCGTTAAGAGATGAAACTAATAAATCAATTTTTTTACACAGTAATCCTTTTTCTTGCGGTATTAATATCCAAAGGTGAAAGAATTACAGCCAATGTTTCCTCCATCGACATCACTCCGCCTCTCGAAATGAAATACACGTTGGGCGGTTACGGCGAACGGATGAATAAACCCGCAGAAGGAATTCACGACGCGATACTGGCAAAAGCACTTGTATTGAAAAACGGGGATACGAAATATGCAATTATTACAATCGATATTCTGGGTTTGCCATCGAATGTTAAACCCGATTTGCTGAAACGAATTGCTGCAAAAGGATGGAGCGCTGAAAACCTGATGTTGCTTCCGAGTCATTCACATGGAAGTCTCGAAATGGCGGCCATCAACAGCAAAAATGTGTTTGGTGTTCCGCAGATTGGCATTTTTCAACCCGAACTGCTTAGTTTTCTGCTTGATAAACTCGAAAAACTGGTTTTGGAAGCCGACCAAAATTACCGCGAAGTAAAAATCGGTACAAGCAGTGCTAAATTTGACGGATTAAACCGCAATCGTCGTGGCGACAAATTCGTGGATAACAAACTGACCGTCACCCGCATTGATTTGGTAAACGGTCAACCACTGTCAGCTTTGGTAAACTGGACTGCACACCCCACTTTTATCAGCGGCGATGATATGCTGGTTTCGGCAGAGTGGCCGGGTTATCTGCAAACCGAAATGGAAAAAACCATCGGGAAAGGGGTTGTTGTGATGTATTACAATGGCGCCGAGGGTGACCAGTCGACGGTGTACAGCGGTAAAGGTGGCGCTTACGAAAAAATTCAGGATTACGGAAAAATCATCGCTGAAAATGCAATGAGTGTGTACAACTCAGTTCAAACTAAAAAAGAAAATACACTGGATTACAGCTACAAGGTTATTGATTTGCCGGAACAGGTGGCGCACCCCGATTTTATGGAAACTGGTGGCGCTGAATACGGATTGAATGAAGAATCGGTGAAAGTGATTATGGATGCGCTCGGTCCCAAAAATGTGGGAATAGGTTCGGTGAGAGTCGGCGATTTTGTGCTGGTGGGAATTCCGGGTGAACTGGTGGCTGAATTGGGCGTCAAAATCAAGGATTCGCTTAAAAATGACAAAGTAAAACACGTTGCCATCGGTGGTCTGGCCAACGAATGGATTAGTTACATCCTCACCGAAGAGGAATATGTAAATGGCGGCGGCTACGAGTCGAGTGTAAGCTTTTACGGCCCGAAACTTGGCGAAATCATTACGGGTTCGGCAATAACCATTTCAGAATCAATTACAAAAAGCAAATAACAGATACAAAAAATGAAACAGATAGTTTATTTAATAAGTTGGTTTATCTCCTCAATTTTAGTGTTTTCATCCTGCAGCCAAAAATCAGGACAGCCCGATTTTAGTAAAGCTGTCATTCTGGTTTCTCCGTCAATTCCGGCTCCCATGAATTCCACCGCTCCAATTGTTTTATCCGAAGAAGTGGCGAAAGGAACTTCGCTGCAATTGGAAACTGGTGATAACTGGGACAGTAAAACCATTATTGCACTGGCACTTTCAACCGACAAGGATTTATTGGGACAGCCGCTTCCGGCAAGCGAAAAATCGGATGGTTCCGAATTTAAAAAAGAGGGATTCAGGTTAAAATATTCCGAAGAAAACGGGAAAAGGATTCTCTGGATAATAGGTGCTGATGCTCGCGGTGTTTTATATGGAATCGGAAAATTCCTGCGGATTGCTGAAATGAATGAGCAGTCGCTGATTTTGCCTGAATCGGTTGACATTGCATCCTCTCCTGAATATCCGTTGCGCGGTCACCAGTTTGGATACCGCAATACGGCCAACTCGTGGGATGCCTGGAAAGAGGAACAGTTCGACCAGCATTTCCGCGAACAGATACTTTTCGGGGCAAACAGTTTCGAGAATATTCCGTTTCAGGAAGGACCTCCCAGCGTACACATGAAATTGCCCCGCGAGGAGATGAACATTCATTTAAGTGAAATCTGCAATAAATACGATGCTGAATACTGGATTTGGACTCCTGCCGATATCGACCTGAAAGATAAAAAACTGCGTCAGGCTGAACTTGATCAGCACGAGGCATTTTACAAATCCTGTCCGCGGCTTGATGGCGTTTTCTTTCCCGGTGGCGACCCCGGTGAAAATCATCCGGCCGATGTTTTACCGTTTCTCGAGGAATTAACAGCCATCCTTCATAAATACCATCCAAACGCCACCATGTGGATTTCGTTACAGGGTTTTGAGGAAGAAAAGGTGAAATATTT
>DATITY010000421.1:0-1529 GCA_035467235.1 Draconibacterium sp.
GATAGCGGAACAACTTCCTGATTTTCAATTGTGATTTCTCCATTTTCAAAGCCGATTGAATCCGGCGGCAAAGGATATTTAAATAACTTGCTGATTTTCAATTGTTTTTTCATCCATTTTCAAAGTTTATTCCAAAAAATCCATTAACGCTTTTTAAAAAAAAT
The DNA here is from genome assembly GCA_035467235.1 of Draconibacterium sp. Classification (GTDB taxonomy): domain Bacteria; phylum Bacteroidota; class Bacteroidia; order Bacteroidales; family Prolixibacteraceae; genus Draconibacterium. The sequence continues at coordinate 165 of DATITY010000421.1, forward strand.
TAAATCTTCTTTAACAAATCGTAACTAATCAGTTTCAAATTTACGAAATCAATCGTTACGACAATTCTTTCTGTTCTGTGTGAATAAATTTTTTGATTTCTGGATTTTAAAGCCGGTAGTATTGTGTTGTTAACATTTGGTTTTAAATATTCCTGCAAATATCCAATTCTCCATGACATAATTTTCAAAAACCTTCTGTTATGAACAATTTGGGCAATTTCGGTTTGATAACTTTATATTCAAATACTTGATAATTAGTAACTACGGAGATATTTTTACTCCATGTCGAAAGAGTACCAGGAGTTACATATGATTATTGCCACACTCATACAAAAAGTCGATGAGTTGTCACTTGAAAATACAGAGCTAAAAAACCGTTTGCCCAAATACGAAACCCCAAAAAACAGCAACAACAGTTCTATTCCCCCGTCAAAAGACGAAAACCGCCACCAGCGCAGGAGCTTGCGCGAACAAACGGGGCGCAAGCCCGGCGGGCAAGAAGGAAGGGAAGGTAATACGTTAAAAATGGCCGAAGTTCCGGATACGGTCAAACTGCACATACCCGGTTATTGCAATTGCTGCGGGGCGGACGTTTCAAACATTTTACATGAATTTGTGGGGAAAAGGCAGGTGTTCGACATCCCCGAAATAAAAGTTCACGTAACCGAACACCAGGTATTCAAAAAACGTTGCAACGCTTGCGGGCATGAAACAACAAGCAGTTTCCCCGTACAGTCCAAAGCCCCGGTGAGTTATGGCAACAATATAGAAAGTTTGATAGGCTACCTGCACACCCGGCAATATATCCCATTTAAACGGATGCAGGAATTTTTCAACCATGTGCTGCATGTGCCAATAAGCGAAGGTGGAATACATTACTTGTTGGGAAAACTGGCAAAAAAAGCCAAACCTGCCTACGAAATGATAAAGAACAAATTGGCCTTGGAAAAGGGCGGCTTTATTGGCGGCGACGAAACAGGGGTGAAAGTTGGGGGCGACAACTATTGGGCATGGACATGGCAAAATGATGAAGCTACTTTTATCACCATAACAGATAACCGGGCACAAAGGAGCATCACAGAAACCTTTGGGGCAGGGTTTAAAAATGCCGTATTGGTGCACGATTGCTGGAAAAGCCATTTTAACACACCGGCATTGTCACATCAAATATGCATGGCACATCTGCTGCGCGAATTGAACTACCTCACAGAAAGGTACAACCATAAATGGAGCAGTACCAATATTTATTTTGATGGAGATAAAACCCGGATTGCCGTTAACGGTTTCAAGCATCGCGGTGGCTACGATTTTAAAACCGGCGATGAAATCTGGAAAATGTCGGGAGGTGGTGATATTCAGATTCCA
>DATITY010000422.1:0-14390 GCA_035467235.1 Draconibacterium sp.
TAACGCAGCGCATTTTTCAAAGCCTGTTTTTCTTCTTTTTCGGAAAGGATATTTTTTCGTTTAGGCGCATGGTTTACTGAAGGATCCAAAACCTTGGGTTTGGGTAATTGGTTTGGAATTCCTTCTAAAATTGTTTGTTTAAAATCGGTGGTTGTCATAACTTCGGCACTGTTTATCTGTTGTTAAATGAAATACATCGGCAAATTATTGCGTTTCCCCGAATTTCTAACTGATTTTTAACATTAATTTAAAATATTTGTAAACTATAATAATTTAAACAAATCATGAAAAAATTAAGAATTGGATTATTGGCTGCTGTTGTTGCAGTTTTGTTTTCGAGTTGTGGTTATAACAAAATGGTTACCATGGATGAGCAAGTTACATCGCAATGGGCCCAGGTAGAAAATGTTTACCAAAGGCGTGCCGATTTAATTCCGAATTTGGTGAATACAGTTAAAGGATATGCTGCGCACGAGAAAGAAACCTTGGAAGGCGTTATTGAAGCACGTTCGAAAGCGACTTCAATAAACATTGATCCAACAAAATTAACTCCTGAATCAATTCAACAGTTTAACCAGGCACAGGAAGGTTTATCTTCAGCGTTGAGTCGTTTAATGGTGGTTGTTGAGCGTTATCCCGATTTAAAAGCAAACCAGAATTTTCTGGATTTGCAGGCACAGTTGGAAGGTACTGAAAACAGGATTACCGTCGAACGCCAAAAATTCAACGAAACAACTCAAACTTATAATGCCTACATTCGGAAATTTCCGCAGATAATTTATGCCGGTTGGTTTGGTTTCGAAAAGAAAACCTATTTTGAAGCACAGCAAGGAGCAGATAAAGCACCTGAAGTTCAGTTTTAAAAACCAGCACAATGAATGTTCAGAAGTATTTTACTGAAGAAAATAAACTGCAGATTGCCAATGCTATTCGGGTTGCTGAGATGAATACATCCGGCGAAATCAGATTACATATTGAAAAATATTGCAAGGGCGATGCTTTGGACCAGGCTGCTTATGTTTTCGAAAAACTGGAAATGCACAAAACTCAGTTGCGGAATGGTGTTTTGTTTTATCTCGCAATCGACGATCACAAGTTTGCAATATTGGGAGATGCCGGAATAAATCAAAAAGTACCTGATGATTTTTGGGAGAATACAAAAGAAGTTGTTCTGTCGGAATTTAAAGAAGGTAAGCTGACCGAAGGTCTGATTAGCGGAATATTGATGGCCGGGGAAAAACTGAAAGAACACTTTCCTTATCTGGAAAGCGATAAAAACGAACTTTCGAATGAAATATCTTTTGGAAAAAAATAGGGGAACAATGAAGAAAATATTCACACTGATTATAGTTTTAATAGGTTTTTCAGGAGTTATGATTGCGCAAATTCCTGAGCGGCCTTTTCCCCCAAGGTTGGTAAATGATTTTGCAAATGTTTTAAGCGACACAGAACGCTCTCAGCTTGAAGATTCACTCGTGCAATTTGCTCTTACAACTTCAACTCAGATAGTTGTTGTGACAATTCCGGATTTGGAAGGAAACGACCCCGGTGATTATGCTTTTAAACTTGGCGAAAAGTGGGGAGTTGGTCAGAAAGATAAGGACAATGGAATTGTGGTTTTGGTTAAACCGAAACAGGGCAACAGTAAAGGACAGGTTTTTATTGCCACAGGTTATGGGTTGGAAGGGATTTTGCCTGATGCCATCGTAAATTCCACTGTTGTTGACTATGAAATGATTCCCCGTTTTAAGGAGAATGACTATTTCGGTGGAATATCGAACGGAGTGAAAGTTATAATGAATATTACGCGCGGTGAATATACGGCAGACCAGTATCAGCAGCAACGTGCACAAAACAAAGAAGGTGGTTTTATTCCGGCCATTATAATTTTTATATTGGTTTTTGTATTTATGATGCGTGGACGTCGAAACAGGTTTTATTCACCGGGAAAAAGTCTTCCTTTCTGGCTGGCTATGGGAATGTTATCAGGAAGTCATCGTTCGGGCGGTTCGGGTTCATTTGGTAATTTTTCATCCGGAAGTGGTGGTTTCGGCGGCTTTGGAGGCGGAAGTTTTGGAGGCGGCGGTGCCGGTGGAAGCTGGTAAATTCAGTTTAAAGTTCCGGGTTTAAAGCCCACCTGACTGGACGGGCAGTTTTAAAGTAACCAGAATATGAAAAGACTAGGCAGGAATAATTATTTGCCTAGTCTTTTCTTTTCATGATTTTTCGGTATCCAAAAAAATGGTTTGTTCCCGGTTTGGTCCCACCGATGCTATTGTAACAGGAATTCCCATCTCATCTTCAATAAAGTTAATATAGTTGTTCAGTTCTTCCGGAAATTCATTCTGATGTTTGATGTTTGTTAAATCAGTCTGCCAGCCCGGTAGTTCAACATAAACAGGTTTTACATCATCATTTAATTCAAAAGGAAAGTATTCAATAGTTTCTCCATTGATTTCGTATCCGACACAGATTTTTATGGTTTCAAACTGATCGAGTACATCGGCTTTCATCATTATTAACTGAGTAGTACCGTTTAACATTACCGAATATTTCAAGGCAACCAAATCAAGCCATCCACATCTGCGGGATCTTCCGGTTGTTGAACCATATTCGTTACCTGCCTTGCGCATGTTTGCGCCGGTTTCGTCGAGTAATTCGGTCGGGAAAGGCCCCATTCCAACCCGGGTACAATATGCTTTGAAAATACCTAAAACTTCGCCAATTTTTGTAGGTGCAACACCCAATCCAGTACAGGCGCCTGCACAAATTGTATTTGAACTTGTAACAAACGGGTACGAACCAAAATCTATATCAAGTAATGTTCCTTGCGCACCTTCCGCCAAAACCGATTTGTTTTCCAGCAGCAGCTTGTTAATCATGTGTTCTGTATCAACAATATGGAATGTTTTTAAAAGCTTGATTCCTTCAAACCAGTCCTTTTCGCATTCATCAAGAGTCTGTTGAAAATCAAAATGAAAGAAATCTTTTAGGAGTAATTTATGATTCTCCGTTCTTAACTTGTATTTTTCGTCAAAATCATGCAACAAATCGCCAACACGCAAGCCTTCACGACCTATCTTGTCCTTATAGGTTGGCCCTATTCCTTTTAGTGTGGAACCTATTTTCGATTCACCTTTTTTCTGTTCCGACGCAGCATCAAGAAGCCGGTGCGTTGGCAAAATCATATGTGCTTTTTTCGAAATGTATAGATTTTTCGAAATATCTACCCCGATTTTTTTTAATGATTCAATCTCTTTCTGAAAAACAATCGGGTCGATTACTACGCCATTTCCAATAATGTTTATTTTATTGTCGCGAAAAATACCAGAAGGAATTGTATGAAGTACATGTTTAATATTGTTGAATTCCAAAGTATGTCCTGCATTCGGTCCACCCTGAAAACGGGTAATTACATCGTATTTTGGAGTCAATACATCAACAACTTTTCCTTTTCCTTCGTCGCCCCATTGGAGGCCAAGTAAAACATCTACTTTCATTGGTTATTCGTTATTTTTTTTCATACAAAACCGTGAAAAATTAATCGTAAAAGATAAAATTTTCACGGCTTACAATTTCAGCGTTTAAAAATACAAATAATTTTTGTTTGCAGGAGAAAAAGATGTACTGCAAAAGAAGGTTTAAAAAATATTAAGGAAATTGGAGATTTTTATTTCATATTCTCCCCGTAAATGTACAAAGTATGATGCGAAAGCTTAAAGTTGTTTTTTAAACAAGCATCTTCAATGATCTCACGGATTCGCTGATCGAAAAATTCAACTACTTTCCCATTCGTAATGTCAATTAAATGGTCGTGTTGCATCGTTGCAAAGGCTTTTTCGAACTGGGCAATGTTCTTCCCAAACTGATGTTTTACTACCAGTTTGCAATCGAGAAGTAAATCAATTGTATTATAAAGCGTGGCCCGGCTAACCCTGTAATTATTATTTTTCATCGAAATATACAATGATTCAATATCAAAGTGTCCTTCACGAAAATAAATTTCATCCAGTATGGCAAACCTTTCCGGCGTTTTGCGATGTCCATTCTTTTCCAGGTATTCAGTGAACATATTTTTAACAGTATCCCTGGTTTTATGGTTATTCATATTTAAACCAATTTAAAATAGGTCGTAAAAATAAAATATTTTTTTGATTTTCTTTGGAATGATTAAAAATTAATCATTGAGATTTTTAATACGCGAAACGTTTTCAATCCCTTTTATTTTTTTGAGCTGGGAAATCAGGTTGTTTAAATCGTCGGTATTATGAATGTAAAGAAACAGTTCGCCCTTAAAAATTCCGTCGTTGGTTTCGAACTGAACCGACCGCATATTAATGTTGTTCTCGTTTGAGATAATATTAGTTACCTGATTTACAATTCCCAATCTGTCGAAACCTTCAAGCAGTAAGCGGGTTAGGTATGATTGTTTCTTGAATTTTGTCCACTCGGCAGTTACAATTTTCTCTCCCTGGTTTGAAAGATACTTGGCTAAAACAGGACATTCTGTTTTGTGAATAATTACGTGATCGTCAGTACTCAAATATCCTAAAACCTCGTCTCCGGGGATAGGATTACAACATTTGGCCAGTGAAAATGACACATTGTCCTGATTTTCTTTTAACAAGAATGTTTTTTTCCGGTCGATTTTATTTTTGGAATTTTTATTTTGCTTTTCCTCTGATTCCTCAGTATTACTAACATCTTCGCGTCGTTTACCTCCAAAAGTGATATTCCAGTATTTAATTAATTTGTTTTCCGATTTACGACCAACAATATCGTTGATTTCGTTCAGTTCAATAAATCCCATTCCAACTTCGGAATATAACTGGTCTTTGTTATTGAGGTTGTAATGTCCTATAATCTTTTTTAAATTGTTCGATGTTAACGGTGCACCGGCTTTGGTGATAGCTTCTTCAACAATTATTTTCCCATTCTCGATGTGTTTGTTTTTTTCGAGTTTAAATGCATCTTTTATTTTTGCCCGTGCTTTCGCTGATGTTGTAAATTTTAACCATTCCAACTTTGGAGTTTGATTTTTTGAGGTTAAAATTTCTATCTGATCCCCGTTTTCCAAAACATGACTGATGGGGACCAGTTTCATATTAATTTTTGCCCCGATACATTTATTTCCAAGGTCGCTGTGAATTTCGTATGCAAAATCGATTACAGTCGAGCCTTGCGGGATTGAGATCATGTCGCCTTTTGGCGTGAAAACATTTATATCTGTTCCGTACAAATTAAGTTTAAAATCATCAAGAAATTCAAATGCATCAGAATCCGGATTTTTCAGATGATCGCGAATTCTTTCAATCCAGGTTTCCAGTTCGTTTTCAAAAGTACTGATGTCTTTGTAACGGTAATGCGATGCAAATCCCCGGTTGGCAATTTCATCCATCCGTTCGGTTCTAATCTGAACCTCAACCCATTTCCCCTGTGGCCCCATAACCGTAACGTGCAAAGATTCGTAGCCATTTACTTTGGGCAGGTTAATCCAGTCGCGAATACGATCGGGTTTGGGTTTATAAATATCTGTTACTATTGAAAGAACATCAAAACATTGTCTTTTTTCCGATATATCGGGATTGGGTTTTATAACAATCCGTATGGCGAGAATATCATAAATCTCATTAAAACTAACACCCTTCTTTTGCATTTTCTGCCAAATCGAGTAACTCGACTTTAACCGGTGGGTAACTTCGCAATCGAAATTTTCTTCTTTTAATTTTTCTTTTATTGGTTTAATAAACTCGTGGATAAGATAATTTCGCTTTTCTTCCTGGTTATGAAGCAGATATATAATTTGATTGTATTCTTCGGGATGTTTGTATTTAAAGCTGAGTTCTTCAAGTTCGGTTTTAATGGTGTACAAACCTAAACGATGGGCGAGGGGAACATACAGAAAAAGTGTTTCTCCGGCAGTTTTAAGCCGTTTGTTTGGCGGCATTGATTCGAGCGTTTGCATGTTGTGAAGACGGTCGGCGATTTTTATCAGAATCACCCTTACATCTTCAGATAAAGTCATTAACATTTTCTTGAGAGTTAATGCCTGTCGCGAATCGAAATCACCTGAAAGTTTGGTCAGTCCGTCAACAATTTTGGCTACTTTTTCACCAAACATGGTTTCAATGTCCGAAAGCCGGTATTCTGTATCTTCTACAACATCGTGCAAAATTGCCGCTACTATTGAGGTTGCTCCAAGGCCAATTTCTTTGGCAACAATTTTTGCCACAGCAATGGGGTGAATTATATATGGTTCTCCCGATTTACGTCGTATTCCGTCATGTGCTGCATTTGCAAAACGAAAAGCCTTTTCAATCCGGGCAAGCCGCTCTTCGTCGAATTTGTTCCGAAGTTCCTTTAAAAAGTCTTCGTAACAGTCTTCAATATACCTTATTTCTGCTGGAGTAAAATGCTGCACTTTGCCCTTAATTATTGATCTGTTTTTATCTTTTTTCCCGAAGCCGGAAATTCATAAATTTTAAAATTCTATGCTATTCCAACTATAATAACTGCAAAAATATTACTTTTTTTTCTTAATACGGCCAGCAAGCTCCATGATGGAGTTTGTCATTTTATCCCAACTGAAACGTTCTTTTACCCTGAGTATATTTTGAGTGAATTCTTCTAATCGCTTATTTTCGAAGAAATCGATTAAAGCTTTTGCAATTTCCTCCGAATCGGGTTCAACAACATATCCAACCTGCATGTGCGGAATTATTTCAGCTAAACCGCCAACGTTTGTAACAAGCATTGGTTTATTGAAATGATAACCGATTTGTGTTACGCCACTTTGAGTGGCAGATTTATAGGGTTGTGCAATAATATCAGCACCATTGAAGTAATGCTTAACCTCGGTGTTGGAGATGTAGCTTGTTCTTAAAATAACATCGTCTTCCAGATTTAATTCCTTAATTAAATCGAGATAAACCGTTTCGTCGGCATAAAACTCTCCGGCAACAATGAGTTTTATTCTGTTTGGTTTGAAATAAGGATTTGAAAATGCTTTTAGTAAAAGGTCCAATCCCTTGTAATCGCGTATGAATCCAAAAAACAAAATATACCGGTCTTCCTTTGAGAGGTTTAAATTGAGAAGCGCTTTTTCTCTTGTTTCAATTTCTCCGTAATGGTCGTAAATGGGATGGGGTGTGAGTTTTTTTGGCTTTTTATATTTGAACTTCTCTAAATCACTTAAAACACTTCCTGACATGGTAATAAATCCATCAATACTTCGGATAAAATACCGGCAAAGCAGCTTATCTCCGGGTCTTTTCTCATGAGGAATTATATTGTCTGCAATCGAAATAATTTTTGTGTGCCGGTTCAATTTTACAATTCTGCAAATCGAACCTAAACTCATGCTTATAAAAGGTATCCAGAATCTGACAATCAAAATATCAGGACGCGATTTTCTTATTTTCCAACCAATTTTTAACCAGTTCAATGGATTTACCGAATTTACCTCCCGCTCTATTGGGAAATTGAAAGTGGTTTTTTGTTCAGAAAACTGGGTTTTCCCTGGGAAAAGAAATCTTGGATATTGCAGGGTAAATGAAACAACATTTACTTCGTTTCCTTCATCAACGAGTTGTTTGGCTAATCGCTCATTTAGTGCAGCAATGCCTCCCCGGTAAGGATGAGCAGGTCCTAATATGGTAATCTTCATGAATATTGTTGCTTTAATTTTCCCACCACAAATTTATCAATTGGAAAAGTAATTTCATCTTCATTTAAATTATTTATTTTAACCCAGCGAAAACTTTGATTTCCATTCTTATTCTCCTGAAAATCAAATTGTTTGTTTGAAAACATGAACTTAGCCGGAAGCTCCAGTTCAGCAACATAATAAATACTAATAAGTTGTTTGTTTTCGTAAAACAATGCTTTCTGGAAAAAATCGGTAGTATAAAAGTGAATTATATTTTTAATCTCCTGTCCGTTGCATTCTTCTCTGAACTCGCGTTTCAATCCGTCAATTGTTCCTTCTCCAAATTCAAGACCTCCACCCGGAAATTTTGTCATTTTCATCCCAAGCTGAAATTCATCGGAAAGTAGAACTTCATTCTTCTCGTTGATGATGATTCCGTAAACACGAATTACAAATTTTCCGGTGATGCTCATTATTCAGAAATCCGATTTTCAATAAAAGTAATTATTTCGTTTGTCTGATCAGGTTCAAACCAGTTCATTTCAATATCGTTTCTGAACCAGGTAAGTTGTTTGCGTGCATAACGTCGCGAGTTTCGTTTTATCAGTTCAATTGCTTTTTCCAGTGTTGTTTCCCCTTCGAAAAATGCAAATAATTCTCGGTATCCCACTGTATTTAATGCATTTAAATGTTTTAAATGAAATAAATTCCGTGCTTCGGTTTCCAATCCGGCTTCAATCATTTTGTCCACCCGTAAATTAATTCTCTGATGAAGTACTTTCCTGTCACAGTTCAGACCAATTTTAATTACGGTAAACGGTCTTGTTTTTTTTGGATGTGAACGGAATGATGAATATGGTCTCCCGGTCATGATGCAAATCTCCAGTGCATGTATTATCCGGTTTGGATTTTTCAGGTCAACCGAATTGTAATAATCTGGATCAAGTTTTTTTAACTGAAATCGCAGACTTTCCAATCCTTCGTGTTCAAGTTTATCTTTCAATGAATTTCTTATATCTGGATCTGCATCAGGCATTATATCTATTCCATTGCAAACTGCATCAATATAAAGCATTGAACCTCCAACGAGTAAAATCAAATCGTGTTTTTTGAAAAGGTTACTGAGTAAATCCAAAGCTTCATTTTCATATCTGCTGGCGTTATAGTTTTCTTTTATTGAATAGGTTTGAATAAAATGATGTTTTATTGCATTTAGTTCTTCGATGCCCGGAACTGCCGTCCCAATGGTTAGTTCATTAAATATCTGACGCGAGTCGGACGAAACAATTTCGGTATTAAAGTGTCTGGCAATTTCAATTCCAGTTCCGGTTTTTCCAATTCCGGTAGGTCCGGCGAGTACAATCAAATATTTTTGCATTAACGGCAGGTATTATCTCAAACAAAAAAAAAGACCGTTCAAAAATATTGAACAGTCTGAAATTTTCTGAGAATTAGTAACTTAAAAATCTTCCATTTCTCCAAAAATCTCGGTGTAATCTTCAAGTTCACCAAAAAGCATATAAACTTTTTCTTCCTGAAGATCCAAAGATTCCTGATCAATTACATCAACATCTTCACCTAAAACCTGCATGGGAGTTTCACCCTTTTTGAGGGTGACTAAAGGTTCACTAAGATTTTTTTCCATAATGATATCTGTTAATTCTATTAATAATGATCTGTCGTTTAAAAAGTCAAATGTGTATAAAAGTTTTTGCCCTTTTGTATGAATCAGGTCGGTTAGATTTGTTTTTTGCATAATAAAATATGCAGCTCCGTTAATACCTAAGTCAAGCATGGAAATCTCCTTTTCTTTCAGCCACTTTTTATCAGAAATAAAAAATGATGCTAACTGGTGTGATTCGTAACCAAGGCTTTTTTGAATAATTGTGTGAAAATCGAAAAAGGTATGCCTTTTTGATAGTTCAACTTCAAGTTGAAAATTTTTGCATTCCTGAGAAAGAATTTGAAAATGAAAAATCATAAAGTACACTTTTGAATCCGGGTCAAATTTTACAAGTTTTTATAGAAAATCCAAGAACATGATGAATTATAAATTAGATTGAAACTATCAGATAATTAAAAACTCAGTTTTAAAAGTTCATTTTTAATACTTTCAAAAAACTGATTTCTAACATTTTTGGATGAATAAGTTTCATTTTAATTTAGCCGAATTGAATGCAAAACGATTCCATTAAAAAATGTTAAAAGAATTTTGCAACGGGAAAATATCGAACAAATACGTCAGCTATTCGGTAAAAATTCATTTTTTTAATGAATTGAGCCAATTAATGTAATTGATTTTTGTTTTTTGAAACTAATCTGATTTGAATCAATATTAAAGTTTTAATTTTATCGGTCAGTTAAAATATCATTATGCGTGGCTCAACATTATTTGTCGAAAATGTCAAAATTGCATTGCAATCAATCCGAAGCAATATTTTACGTTCTATTTTAACTGTAATGATAATTGCGATTGGAATTACCGCGCTTGTGGGAATTCTTACTGCTATCGAATCAATTAAAACATCTATAACAAAGGAGTTTACAGTTCTTGGAGCAAATACATTTTCGATAACCAGCCGGGGTATGCGTGTTCAGATTGGTAATCAAAGAATTCGGACAAAAAACTACTCTTATATTTCATATTACGAAGCCAAAGAATTCAAAGAGCAATTTGACTTTCCGGCAACTGCATCAATTTCTGTTAATTCCACCGGTACGGCAACATTGAAATATGGTTCTGAAAAGACAAATCCGAATATCAGTGTTCGCGGTATTGACACAGATTATCTTTTTACCTCGGGATACGAAGTAAATCAGGGAAGGGCATTTAGTGAAGATGATATTAATTCGGGCAGGAATATGGTTTTAATTGGCAGTGAACTTGCCAAAAAATTATTTAAAGGCGGGGAAAATCCGCTACAAAAGGAGATAAGTATTGGAAACGGAAAATACAAGGTGATCGGTGTATTGAAAGAAAAGGGCAGTGGATTTGGCAGCAGCAGCGATTTGATTTGTTTTATACCCTATTCAAATTCAAGAACTTATTTTTCGAGGCCCAATATGAATTTCGACATTCAAATCAAAGTAAATCAACCTGAGATAATTGATGCTGCAGTTGGTCAGGCCGAATCTGTCTTTCGGAGGGTCAGGGATTTGGCTCCTATCGATGAATCCGACTTTAATATTGAAAAGAGTGACAATATTGTTAATTTACTTTTGAAAAATATTAAAAATATTACCATGGTTGCTACAATTATTGGTTTTATCACACTTCTGGGTGCTGCAGTAGGACTGATGAACATTATGTTGGTTTCGGTTACTGAACGTACACGGGAAATTGGTGTAAGAAAAGCAGTTGGGGCAAAAAGCAGCACAGTTAAACAACAATTTTTAATGGAAGCAATTGTTATTGGTCAAATTGGTGGTTTATTTGGAATATTTCTGGGCATACTGGCTGGTAACCTGGTATCGGTAATGATTGGCTCTGCATTTATAATTCCCTGGGGATGGATTTTGATGGGAGTTGCTTTATGTTTTGGTGTGGGTATTATTTCAGGATATTACCCTGCTCAAAAAGCTTCGCAACTCGATCCGATTGAATCGCTGCGATACGAATAAAAGAAAATAACTTGCTATTAAACAAATCAAGTCACACAGTAAACCATGCCCATAGTCCATTTCTGTTGTGCCCATAGTTCATTCCTGTTGTGCCTATAGTACAATCCTGTTGTGCCCATAGTTCATTTCTTTTGTGCCTATAGTACAATCCTGTTGTGCCCATAGTCCGTTCCTGTTGTGCCCACAATACAAACCAGTTGTGGCCATAGTCCATTCCTGTTGTACTCATGGAATAAAAAAAGGATGCCGTCCGACATCCTTTTCAAATATTTTACAATAAGCTATTGTTGTTATTTTACTGAATCCATGTATTCAATCAATTCAACAACTTTTTTCGAATAACCCATTTCATTATCATACCATGAAACCACTTTTACAAAAGTGTCTGTTAAAGCAATACCTGCTTTTGCATCGAAAACCGATGTTTGAGTTTCGCCAACAAAATCATTTGATACCACTTCTTCTTCGGTATAACCTAAAACACCTTTCATCGGTCCTTCCGAAGCAGCTTTCATTGCAGCACAAATTTCAGCATAAGTCGCTGGTTTTGCCAGGTTAACAGTCAAGTCAACCACTGATACGTCGGGAGTTGGAACACGGAAAGCCATACCGGTTAATTTACCGTTAAGCGAAGGAATAACTTTACCAACGGCTTTAGCAGCACCTGTTGAAGATGGAATAATGTTCTGGGCTGCGCCTCTTCCACCTCTCCAGTCTTTGGCTGACGGCCCATCAACTGTTTTTTGCGTGGCGGTAGTAGCATGAACAGTTGTCATCAAGCCTGTTACAATTCCAAAATTGTCATGCAATACTTTGGCAATTGGTGCAAGGCAGTTGGTTGTACATGATGCATTTGAAACAAATGTCATGTCGTTTTTATAGGATGTATGGTTAACACCCATAACGAACATTGGAGTATCGTCTTTTGACGGAGCCGACATAATTACTTTTTTCGCACCGGCATCAATATGACCCTGTGCTTTTTCTTTTGTCAGGAACAAACCTGTAGATTCAACTACGTATTCAGCTCCTACTTCACCCCATTTCAAATCTGCAGGATTTTTCTCTGATGTAACGCGAATCTTTTTTCCATTTACAATCAACGAACCATCTTTTACCTCTACTGTTCCCTTGAATCTGCCATGAGTTGAATCATATTTTAACATGTAAGCCATGTAATCAACATCGATAAGATCGTTAATACCTACAACCTCAACATTTTCGGTGGCAACTGCAACGCGGAACACAAAACGGCCAATTCGGCCAAATCCGTTAATACCTATTTTAATTTTCGACATAGTTGTGAAAGTTTTAATTATTTGAATTTTTCTGTAAAGTAAATACTATTATTGTTTTGAATCAAGCCCGATTTTTATTTTCGGTTAAATAATGTTTAACCTTAATATTAATTTAAAAGTGAATTTCCGCGTAATATTTAAATATTAACGTGGTTATGCCGGTACAAAAGGAAATATCGAATTCTCAGCGGGTTAAAAATCATTTAACTTTCTTGTTTTTACAGATTTAAAGTGGGTTTACAGGAATTAGAAATTTTCTAAAATAGAAAAAAGCAGCCTGGTTAAACGTTACTATCCCCTGTATTTAAAGGTTTTTGGAACTCAATATGAGAATAAGCGGGGCATTTGCAGGTTTTGCACGATCCCAGGAATGTTGAAATTGTACCTGTAAATAATACAATAACTAATATTTTGAAGATTGCTGTTGTTGATTTATAAGAATTCTTCATTGAACAATACACATTAAATCCTGATTTGCTTTTGTTTTGAATAGAAAATCCCCCTGTCTTCATTATTTTGAGTTTTATTATTGTATTAAATGCGCATTAAACACTACTAAATAGCGAAAAAATCGGAGATTTATTGTCGATATTTGAAAAATTAAGTTTAAAATTGCATCAGTTTTGAAGAAAATACAGACAATGAAAGGTAACCAACAAATTTTTTCAGGATAGTTATTAAGATTTAAGATCGGATAACAGTATAAGACTGTTGAAAACATTAATGTAAAACAAAGTATTTTATGCAACATATATTTTGTACATTGTTGCAAAATTTTATACGTTTGTAATATTTACTAAATCGAAAGGACAAATTAGTCTGGATATATGATTAAAGAATTAAATAAATTAAAATCAATCAATCAATTAAGTTCAATTTAAAAAGAAATGCTATGAGAAAATCATTTACTTGGTTCTTAAGTTTGATGGTCGTCCTTATTGCTTTTGCCATACCCGGGTATGCGCAGGAACAACAGGAAACCGTTGAGCTTTATGCAGAAGAAGCCTCTGACTGTTACAATGAGGCAGACGATTACACGGTAAAAATCTCAGTACGGGATTTTATCAAATTAAACAAGTTTGAACTGGATTTGGAATACAATGAGGAAATCTTTGTTTTCAAAGGAGTTTCAAATGTAATTCCTTCACTGTCAACAACGACAGTTAGTGCGGCTGGTGGAGTTATCAGTCTTGACTGGTCTGGTACCGCTGCAACTATTGGCGACAATGTTACAGGTGGAACGCCAATTCTTGTGCTTCACTTTTCGGTGATAGGTTATCCCGGAAATGTTGCCAGTTCGTATTCCAGTGATATGGAATGGATATCTACAAGTTTCTGGTATGATATTCCTGATGGAGAAGATCTTGTGAATACAGACAGATCTATTGACGGTTCTCTTGCAGTTAATGTAAGCCTTACCGGTATTGAAACTGAAATGACTTCAGAAACCTGCTTTGGCGGAGAAGCTACTGTTACAGTAACAGCTCCCGAAGCTGACATGTATCTGTTTAATGAAGATCCAGATCCAGCAAACTGGGAATGGACCACTTCTGCAAGTTACCTTGCAGCTGCTGGTGAAACAGTTACAATTCGCGTGAAAGATGCTGATGGCTGTATGTCGTTGGTAAAATCTGTCGTAATTCCTGAAACTATCGAACCAGTTGCTTTTGAAGTTACAACACAAAATCCAAACTGTTTTGGCGCTAAAGGTTCAGTTGTTATTAATGCAACCGGAGGTACTGCACCTTATACATATTGGATTGCTACAATAGCAGATGGATCAGATGCGGATGAAAAAGGTAATTTTCAGTTTTCAATGGAGC
>DATITY010000423.1:0-4327 GCA_035467235.1 Draconibacterium sp.
AGGTTCAATGTGTACAATTGTTAAAAGCACATCTTCGTAGGGTTGAAAATGTGTGCCGGTAATGTAAACCGTTTCACCGGGTGCATAGTCAAGCTTATCGGTAACCACCGATTGCGCATTGGTTGCCGCAGCCGCCATTAAAAAGAGCCCCACGAGCAGCGCCATCAGCGCCGCGCGGGATGTTCGTAAAGTGTTGTACATTTTTTTCATTCGTTTTTTCATTTTAAATGTTAAATAAATGTGGTTTGTATATATGGTTAAAATGGCTGCCCTTTGGGCAACGCATCTTTTTTGTACTGGTTTAAGTGCTGTTCATGGCTTTTGGTTTTAGGGTTAAAACTGCTGGTATTTTGGTTGATACTCAACGGTGTTTTCAGATTGCCGGGTATTAACTTCCGGGTAATTATCCCACCAGGGTTTGGTTTCACCGGATTCGGTATCCGGTTCGCCCAGAATGGCTTTAATCAGGAATCCGGGGCATTTAAACATCAGATACTTAAACCTGAATTGCGGCGGCTCTTTAAGTAAAGCCTGTAAAGTGTTGTAAAAGTTTCTCATTGGGTTTGGTTTTTAATTATTTTTACTGGTTACTGGTTACTGGTTACTGGTTACTGGTTACTGGTTACTGGTTACTGGTTACTGGTCATTGGTCCTTAGTCACTGGTCAATTGTCATTTGTCATTAGTCACGGGTCACTGGTCTTTGGCTGAACTCTGCACTTTAAACTTTAAACTTTTAATTCTGAACTCTGAACTCTGAACTCTGAAAAACAACTGCCTACTACCTCCTGCCGCTTCCTACTCTTCACCTCTGCCTGCGACTCTGCCTCCGCCTTTTTAATTTTTAATTTCTCATTTTTAATTTATACCCAATGCCTGCCCAATAGCAAAGCATCATCCTTTTCTTATAAAAAATAACGCGGGATTTGTAAATCTTTTGTAATGCACTGGCATCCACTCCGTGGCATTACAAGTCCATCTTCGCGGAAGTTCGTTGTTTAAAACTTCCCGAGTTAAAAAATTTACACAAGGAAAAAGGTGAAATATTTTTCCATAAGTGCCGGTAAAAAAGTTAGTGTGGTTATATTTAGAAAAACCCTTATTTTTTTCTTCTTAAAACCACAAGAAAAGTTAAGAAATTTTTTAATAGGTTGTATCACAGGAGTGTCCCAAAATGCAAAAACGTATTGGCAATTGGTAAAGTGGTCATTTGTCCGCACCAATCAGGGGTTTTGACAATGAATATTGGTATGTGCAATTGGCACGATGCACTAAAATCTCACATTTTTCGCAAAATTGGAATTTTTATGTTTGGAGTAAGTATTGTAAGACGTCGGAATTTTTGAATGTTTGTTCTTAACGTTTGACCATTAGTTAATTAAAATCGGGAGAGTAGCATCATTTTTTGTCTTTTGAAGTAGAATCGGACAAGCGAAAATTGGCTATTACAGATTTCCAACCGGTATAACTCATCAGTTACTTATATTGGTCAATTTATCAGGCAAAAAAAGGTGGAGTTTTGTAACCCCACCTTAAATGAAAAAGCAAATGATGACGATTATATTTTTATGGCTGCTTTATTTTTTTGCAGCCACGAATCAAAATTCAATAACTCAGGATTGAGTTTTTTGGTTGCATTAATATCTCTGGCTCCGCAAAAATCTGCTTCAAAATCTGCTTTAAACTGAAACATGTTGCCCATATCGTCGGCTCCGGGAAAGCCAAAACTCCGGTAAACGGATGCAGGAACGTCGTTGTATTTAACTTCAACGCCCAGATGTTTCGAGAATGCAGCCGCCATTTGATTTCCGGTTAAATGTTCTCCGGCAATGCTTACCGTTTTGCCCTGATATTCCTTGCCAGCCTTAAAAATAACGTATGCACACTTCCCGATATCGTCAGAGGCTATGCCGGGCAGTTTTTTATCGCCCATCGGAAATGTAATTGCAAGCTTTCCATCCGGTCCCTTTTGCGGGCCCAAACCAAAATAAATAAAGTTCTCCCAGTAAAACGAAGTATTCAAAAGCGTATAAGGAACACCGCTCTTTTCGAAATAAACATTCGATTCTCCCTTGGCATCAAAATGAGGCACTTTGTATTTTCCGTGTAAAGTGGGCATTCGGTTATCACTTAACGGAATCCATTTCCGCGTGTCTTCCAACGTTGACCAGATAACATGTTTAACACCTGCCTCAACAGCAGCATCGGCCATATTTTTAGCATGAAGATTTTCTTTTTCAGGAGAGAAATGCTCCCAGAAAAAGGTAACGCAATACGCACCGTAAGCGCCTTCGAAAGCTTTTGCAAGACTTGTTTTGTCGTCAACATTTGCCTCAACTACCTCAACTCCCAGTTTTGCCAACTCTTTTGCCTTATCAGAACCGGCATTTCTGGTAATGGCACGCACTTTAAATCCACCTGCTTTGTCATTCAGGATTGAATTTATAAGTCCTCGTCCCTGAGCCCCTGTGGCTCCAACAATTGCAATAATTTTACCGTTTTCCATATTTTTTATTTTTTATTTCAAATAATAAGACATAAAAGTGTTTTATTTGTTTAATATTTTATATATTTGAGGACTATTTTATCTTTTATTAACAAAAAATAGTGGTTAGAATGCTGGTGGAAAATAGAAAGCTAAAAAATGGTTCAGTAACAGATTGGGAATTTTTAACGTAATCATTCCCGTTACAGGAAAGTTGAATATCTTTTAATTTACTGTAATTCAGTAATTTTATTTTTTGGCCCGATATTTGAAATAGCATTTGTACCGAAGGAGTAGAATTCTTACTTATGATTGGTTTTTATGAAGGGGTTTGTAAATCATCAATCGCATTCCAAAAGCGTCAGCGTCCAAAGAGTTCTACTCCTTTTTTCTTTTGCGCGGTTTGATGTTAAACCGGTATCCATTAATTTACTTTAATAAACTTCATTTCGATTGTCTGTACACCTTCCTGGTTAAAATTGGTGCAGGTAAATTCAGTAGGACTCATAAAATCGGCATGAAAAGATGACCACTTCGCGTTGGGGATGAAATTGAAAATGATTTCACCCTGAAAGTAGTTGTTTTTTGTGAATTTGCCTATCCACGTAAAATAACCGCCGTTGGGATACAAAAGGAAGCCTTTGAACTGGCCTTCATTCGCATCGTAACTCACATTATTAATGTACGAAGGTATTTCCTTACCGTTGATAATCTGGCGTACGTCAATTACAAAAGCTAGTCCATATTCCCGGCATTCCCTGACTTCCATGCTGTCAACACCAATTTCAGCCTGCCATTTTCCAACAAATTGTTTGTATAACGCCATTTGGTTGAGTTTTGGTTGTTTGGTTTGAGCCTGGATACCGATTGAACAAAACAATACAATTAAGGCAAGGTTGGTCTTGAGAATAGTTTTCATAGTAGTTTAATTTTTAGTTGTCAGTATCTTATACGAAAACCATAGACCAATGGCGCATTCTTTTTCAGGAAATTTATGGGAAACAAGTAACTTTCCTCAAAATATTATTTTTAAAAGTGGACAAAACTCCCTTCCAATCTAAAATCACGGCACTTTCATCGAAATTATTTTTTTTAGTTAAATTTCTGTTGTAACTTGTTGTAAGTAACAAAAATCCAATGTTCTATGAATCAAATTCCTTTTCAAATCATTACAACATGGAAACAAATGAAGTCCTCAAACAATCAAGCCCGGTTCAAACCGGACTAAAAAGGGCAAAACATTTTGCTGTATTTACTGCAATTGTGCTTTTTGCCAGCGGTTTGCTACTGAATGCCCAACCGACAAGTGAAGAGCTAAATAGTAACGAAAACCACGAACTTACCATCTACGTTCTTAAATCGGCCAGCCCGTTAAACTGGGAATCACCCGAAATGCTCTATAAAACCTACAGAAATTCAGTTCTTGCCAATTTCCTGAAAAAAGAAAGAACGCTGAAAGGTCATTTCTTTATCCGGCTTCAAACTCCCTTGCTCGATGAAATATTATATGCCGGTATCACTTCAGAAAACAGAAATGAGGAAAAACGTTGGATGTTCGTGAAAAAAATCGGTCTTGGAGTATTCGGCATTAATATGAAAGGCGCAATTCAGGGACGGGATGCACTGTTGAAAAAGATTGAGGTACATGCACGAAAAAATGATATTGCCTACCTGAAAATAAGGATAAGTGAATCGGCAGCACAGCGGTTAATCGATTTTTACAATATTTATACTACCGACATCATTCCGGATTACGCTCGTTCCGATTTTTACGGAGGTTCATTCTGGCCGCTTTACGAAAATGAAGGGTCTGGTTGCAGTGCTTTTGCGCTGGCGATGTTGA
>DATITY010000424.1:0-2414 GCA_035467235.1 Draconibacterium sp.
ACCAAACCAACCGCAGAAACGCGGTAATATTTTCGGTCCGCAATCCCAAAATTTGGCATCAATTATTCGGGGTTATAAAATTGGGGTTACCAAATTTGCACGGAATAACAATATTCCATTTGCCTGGCAACCCCGTTTTCATGACCATATTGTACGGAATCATGAATCATTCCTGCGAATTTCGAATTACATAATCAATAATCCTGTAAATTGGCAGGATGATAAATTTTATTAAATGAATACGTGGGTTTTCATTTTAGAGACACAAAATTTTGCGTCTCTACAAAATGCACCACAAAATATCACAACCAATGAAAAAAGCCATTTTTAAAACATTTTTCCTGATTGTTGTTGCAGGAATTTCATTCCAGATTCAGGCGGCAGTAACAAATTCTGCCTCAGTTTACACCCAAAAATTCAACGATCCGGAAACATTTTATTTTACCCCCGAAAACTACAATATCAAGGCTGATGGGAAAACCGATGTTTCAGATGCGCTACAGACAGCCATCAACCAGGTAAAAACCGAAAAGAATTTTGGGATTTTGTTTATTCCTGAAGGGAAATACAAAATCAGCAAAACTATTTACATACCGCCGGCAGTGCGTTTGATTGGATACGGAAAGAAACGTCCGGAAATCATTTTGGGTGCAAATTCTCCGGGTTTTTCGATAAAAGAACTTACGGAAAACAGTTCAGAGAAATACATGATTTGGTTTACCGGTGGCATAGTAACCGACGAATCGCAGGTTCGTGATGCCAATCCCGGCACCTTTTACAGCGCTGTTTCAAATGTCGATTTCAGAATTGAGGATGGAAATCCGATTGCAGTTGCACTGCGCACCCATTACGCGCAACACGGTTTTGTCAGCCATTCGGTAATCAATATCGGAGAAGGAAAGGCTGGTATTTCGCAACTCGGAAATGAAATGGAAGATGTTCAGTTTCTGGGCGGTGATTATGGAATTACAACAGGTCCAACTTCACCAAGCTGGCCGATGATGATGGTGGATACGTATTTCGAAGGACAGCGGAAAGCCGCCATTCAGTGCCGGAATTCAGGTCTTGCAATTGTGAACATGCAGGCAAAAAATGTTCCGGTTGCCATCGAAATTGAAGAAGATGCCACCGACCGCTTGTTTCTGGAAAACTGTCTGTTTGAAAATATAAAGGAGGCCGCAATTATCATCAACGACAGGGAAAGTGCGCTGACCCAAATCAATATTTTAAATACGGATTGTCGTGAAGTGCCCGTGCTTGCTAAGTTTCGTCAGAGTAAAAAGGAAATAAAAGGGAAAGGAAAAACTTATCGTGTGAAAGAATTTATACACGGACTTGTATTGAATGATTTAAATGACGATTCGAAGTTTGCCACTGTCACAGATTTTGAATCGCTGGAACAGGTTTCACCCGCTTTGAACAACGATATTCCCACTTTGCCTTCCATGGAAAAATGGGTGAACATCAAAGACCTTGGCGCCAAAGGTGATGGCGAAACCGACGACACAAAAATATTTCAGGATGCAATTTCAAAACACGAGGTAATTTATGTTCCGCAGGGCTGGTACAGGGTTACCGAAACAATTAAAATGAAACCGGGCACAAAACTCATCGGGATGCACCCGTGGGCAACCCAGTTGATTTTGAAGGAAAGCGAACCGGCTTTCAGTGGATTTGGCTCACCGAAGTCGGTTTTGGAATCGTCGGAGGGCGGCGACGACATGCTGAACGGGATCGGAATATCCACGGGCGGTTACAACTATCGCGCAGTAGGTTGCAAATGGATGGCAGGCGAAAAATCGTATATGAACGATGTGAAATTTGCCGGCGGTCACGGAACGATGCGAAAACCATCGGCTACGCCGGATAACTCATACAACAGGGGAAGAAACAGGGAAATCAGTAGTCCTGAAAAACCGGCTTTCGAACAGGGATTGGATAAAGCCTGGGATAACCAGTACTGGAGTTTGTGGATTACCAACAATGGCGGCGGAACATTTAAAGACATCTGGACTGCCAATACCTACGCCACCAGCGGACTGTTTGTAAGCCACACTTCCACTCCGGCGAGGGTTTACGCAATTTCTCTTGAACATCACGTGCGCAACGAAGCCCGGTTTGATAACGTTTCGAACTGGAAATTGTATGCCTTTCAGTTGGAAGAGGAGGGAGTTGAAGGCAAGGAATGCCAGATGATTGAAATGGCCGACTGCAAAAACATACTGTTTGCGAACCTCTGGATGTACCGTGTAATCAGGGTTACAACGCCAAAACGTTTTGGCGCCCGTTTGTGGAACTCCGAAAATATTCAGGTGAGAAACCTGCACAACTACACCCAAAAACTGTGGGTTACCGAATTTACATTCTGGGATGCAAACAAAGAACTTCCGGTTTATCCGTGGGAAATTGCCAAA
>DATITY010000425.1:0-1721 GCA_035467235.1 Draconibacterium sp.
GAAAACGGAATCCTGATAAAAGATGCTGAAAGTCTGGAACTGGCACATAAAGTGAACGCCATTGTTCTGGACAAAACAGGAACCATTACTGAAGGAAAACCGGCCGTAACGGATATTATCTGGAATATCCCGGATAATGAAAAAGCAGAATTTAAAAAAATACTTTATGCCATCGAATCGCAATCAGAACATCCGTTGGCTGAGGCTGTAACCGCGTCATTAAAACCAAATTCAAATGACCGGATTATAACTGATAAATTCGAAAGTATTACAGGAAAAGGTGTTGTGACCAATTATGATACTCATGTTTATTTGGTGGGAAATCAAAAACTGCTGAACGATTATAAGGTAAGTATTCCGGAAGCCAGCACTGCACAAATTGAAGCGTGGCAAAATGAGGGTAAAACTGTAATATGCTTTGCCCGCGACACCGGACTGCTTGCAATTATTGCCATCGCCGATAAAATCAAAAAAACATCGGCAAAAGCCATTGCTGAACTGCAAAATCAGGATATAGAAGTTTATATGTTAACCGGCGACAACATGCAAACGGCAAGGGCAGTGGCAAAAAAAGTTGGTCTGAAAAACTTTAAAGCCGAAGTGATGCCCTCTGACAAGGCTGATTTTATAAAAGAATTGCAGAACCAGGGAAAGGTAGTTGCAATGGTTGGTGACGGCATCAACGATTCACACGCTTTGGCTCAGGCGGATGTCAGCATTGCAATGGGAAAAGGTTCTGATATTGCGATGGATGTGGCCAAAATGACCATCATTTCTTCCGATCTTCAGCTTATTTCAAAAGCTATCCGGTTATCAAAGCTGACGGTTAATACCATTCATCAGAACCTTTTCTGGGCTTTTATTTATAATGTCATCGGAATTCCGGTTGCGGCAGGAATTTTATTTCCCTTCTGGGGTTTTATGCTCAATCCAATGATTGCCGGAGCGGCAATGGCATTAAGTTCGGTGTCGGTTGTCAGCAATAGTTTACGGCTGAAATTTAAAAAACTTGAATATTAATCATTTAAAACAATTAGAAATGGAAACTTTAAAATTTAAAACAAATGTAAATTGTGGCGGATGCGTTGCCACAGTAACTCCTCACCTGAATCAGATAAAAGGAATTGGCAAATGGAATGTTGACACTTCCAACCCAATGAAAGTATTGACGGTTGAAGCTTCGGAACTTTTACCTGAAGTTATTATTGAGAAATTGAAAGAAGCAGGTTATAAAGCAGAGTTAATGGCTTCCAGTTGAATGAATGTTTAACTTTAGAATTAGTAAAAATGAGAACAAAAGTTTTGAGTTTGATATTACTTTTTGTGACGGGGAAAGTTATTCTAAATACAGAACAGTAGAATCGTTTTGTAACATTCTGAGATGTTTGATTTTCTGGTAAAGCATGAAAGGCTCTTAATTATAAGAAAAATTCATATCATCGATATTCAGGGAAGGGTGTTTTGTGTTGTTTGGAGATAAAAATTTATTTATCCTGATTGGAAAAGGTTCTTTTTTGTACAAATTTTGCGCAAATAAAAAAGAGTTACAAAAATAAATCTTGTAACTCTTTGATTATTAGGTCGGGGTAGCAGGATTCGAACCTGCGACCCCCTGGTCCCAAACCAGGTGCGCTAGCCGGACTGCGCTATACCCCGAATTGTATTAATGCGGTGAGGGCGGGATTCGAACCCGCGGTACAGTTTCCCGTACGGCAGTTTAG